>CAZDVP010000030.1:0-15920 GCA_964508865.1 uncultured Bacteroides sp.
GTTACCGACACTATTGAGGTGGCGTGCTCCAACATGGCCTTTTTCGGCGATAAAATGTATTTCTACGCAACCGAATGGAATAACTTCACGGCGTCGAACACCATTAGCTACGGCATTATTGACGTCAGAACCAAAGAGTTGATTTCCAGGAACTTCATAACCGACGGAACAGATAAGGAAATCACCATTCCCTACGGCATAGCGGTGCATCCCGAAACCGGCGACATTTTCGTTACGGATGCCAAGAACTATGTTTCGTCGGGTACGCTCTATTGCTTCACGCCCGACGGCCGCAAAAAGTGGAGCGTCAGAACCGGCGATATTCCCGCACATATAACCTTTCTGATGAAATGAAAAAGACTGACTCTCTGCTACTGCTGCTGCTCATGCTGGCCGGTTGCTCAACCGAGATTCCGATGCTCAGCCTCGGCATCGACGATGAATATTTCATTCCCCGCATGTCCAAACTGCCGCTGGAGTCGGCCCTGACCGGCAAGGAATATGTGTGGACGGTCAATGGCGACACCGTTTCGACCGAGCGCCGCTACATATTCTTGGCCGCGCGAGAGGGCGAATATTGTTTGTCATTCGATATTATCGACGACGCAACGCCGTTTCATTTCGACTTTACCGTTACCGTTCTCCATGAAGAAATCGAGTATTCGCCCTATATTTCAAGAGTTTATGAGTATTGCCCGGCACCGGGTCAGTTCGTGAATGAAATGCCGGCCTATGAAGATGGCGACACCTATGAGGATATGTTGCGCAAGTGCGAGGAGTCGATTTCAGGCACCAATGACGTTATGATTACCCTCGGAGCCTATGGCGGCTACGTTACTTTCGGGTTTGACCACACGGTTGTTAACATCGAAGGCGAAAAGGACTTCCGCATCTGGGGCAACGCGTTCTATGAGTTGACCAATCCGGATGCACGCGGCGGCTCTGCCGAACCGGGAATAGTTATGGTCAGCTATGATGCGAACTGCAACGGCGAGCCCGATGACCCCTGGTTTGAGCTTGCCGGCAGCGAATATCATAAACCCGAAACACTTCATAACTACTCGATTACCTACCGCCGCCCCGAGCCGGGCCATATTCCGCTGGAGGACGACAGCGGATATTTAAACGACACTGTTTATATTCCATGGACCGACTCCGAGGGCCGGAGCGGCTATGTTGCCAAAAATATTTTTCATCCGCAGGACTACTTCCCCAAGTGGGTCAAGGAAGATGAATTGATGTTCAGCGGCTCGCGGCTGGCGCCTAACGGAGTGGATATCAGTGCCACAGGGCGTTACTACGTACTCTACGCCTATGATTACGGCTATGTTGATAATCACCCCAACGACTTTGCCGATCTGAATTCATTTGACATCTCGGCGGCGGTTGATGCGCATGGGCGCCCGGTTATGCTTCCGGGAATTGACTTTGTCAGAGTCTACACCGGTTTGAATCAATATTGCGGCTGGCTGGGCGAAACATCAACCGAGCTTACTCGCGCCTGCGACCTTCATATCGACCCGCCCGGCATTCCGCTGCCCAATCCTTTAGAAACCGAATCACAATCAAATAATCAAACAAAATGAAAAAAACTTTAATCTTAGGCGCGGCCCTGTTGGGACAAGCCTTTATCGGCCATGCGGTCGAGTATGTCGACTGGGTGGACTGGAACCGGATTCAGCATTGGGCCGGCGACCCCGACGGTGAGAACAAGTGTGCCCTCGTTATTGACTTTCAAGACGTTGAAGGCATGGAATCGCTGGTTTGGGGCTACCGCTGGAGCGGAACCAAAACCGGCGAGGACCTGGTGCGCGCCGTTGCGTCGCAGAGCAGCATCCTGACCGCCATGATTCAATATACAGGAACCATGGGCTCGACGCTCAACGCCTTGGGAGTCAGCGCGAACCGCGAAGAGCTCGATTATCTCCACTATGATTTCGATCGCGCTGCCATTGGCGGCGAAGTGTCGTTCGGCTACTTCGACCCTAATATCTCTATGGGGCAGGAAGCCGCGCCCGGCTATGAAGCCGAGCAAATGTGTGCCGACGCCATTGACCGCGCCAAGCAAAGCGGCATTATCGAGCATCCGCTCAACGCATTTTTCTATGGCTATCCGGCCTACGACTATGATTACTGGCAGTTGGAAGAGGGTCTGGACGCACCGGAATATCGCTGGCGTTCAGGCTGGTATGACGGCTATTGGTCGTATTGGCACGGCCCTAATGACTATGACTACATGGGATACTCCGGCCTGGGAATGTCAAGCACCATTTTGACCGACGGCAGCGTACAGGCCTGGAAATACATAATCTTCAATAGCGGCGGCATCGGCTATATGGGCGGCGAACTCGCCGAGATGCTCGACTATGAAATGGCCGACTGGGGCGAACAGATGCATCCGGCTTCGGAAGTTGTTCAGCCGGTTGACCAGAACGAGGTTGACTTCTGGGTCGGCGCGGGCGAGAAGGCCGCTACCGTAGTTTTTCAGTTCAACGACGGCCGTGGCCCTGAAAATTTGGTTTACGGCTATCGTTGGAGCGGCGGTTGGGACGACGACCTTCTGACCGTTGTTTCAAACATTGCCGCGGCAGATTTCCGCATGAACTTCAGCAAGTCTGACGGCCGCATAATCCTGACCTACGATTCCGACCACGACGGCGCGATTACGAGCGCCTACGATCATACGGACACCTCCAATACCTGGAACTGCTATGTTAAGCGAACCATTGACTCCGGCTTCAATAAAATCAACCCCGGGCGCTGGCTCAATCCCAACGCCGTTATGATTTTTTCGCATCAACCGGCTGAAACCGCGTCGGTTGAGCTGCCATACCAGCTGATGAGACCTGCGTTGGATTCCGACCGGATTTTGACTGTGCCGTCGAAGATTGACTATGCGCTGGCCGACAAGAATCTGGAACTCCCGCTGTTCGTTCAGCTTCCCGAAGGGGGCAAAATCAACACCGCTTTCACCTGGAATAAGCCCGATTTCGCAATGCTGAGCGCAACCAATGTTCAGAACCTGATGGGCCACGTAACGGCCTATAAAAACTTCGAGCCGGCTGAGGGTCGCGTTCAGATTCGCGGCTCCTACACCGCTCCGGGCTCCACCAAGGCGGAATATGTTTTCTCCAACGACGCCGAAATTATTCTGCACAACCCGCTCAGGCCAATCGTTTCGATGAACTACGCGCAGGCCGAAGTTGCCGCGCGCCTGAACCACCCGGTTGAAAATGAGTTGGTTTTCGAACCGGCCGACGCAACCTACACCAAAATAGACTTCAAAAGCTCCAACACCCGCGCGGCAACAGTGGCCACAACCGGCGTAGTTTCCACCACCAAGACTGCCGGCGAGGCCGACATCACCGCAACCTATGCCTTTGACCCCGGCGTAACCGCCGGTTTCTCGCTCTCGTCGTCGCTGCAGATGCCGGTTGAAGATATTACCTTCGAGGCGGTTGGCGACGACGGGGTGCTGACCCTGACGCCCAAGCAGATGACCGGCCTGTTCCCGATTCTGACTCCCGCCGATCCGGATATTGCCGACGTGACTGTGGCGCTTTCCGGCAACGGAACGGCCATGGGCAACTACGTAGCAACCATGTATAAGGTGAACCTATGGGATGAAAACAGCGTGCGCACAACACCTTATGAGCTTTCGGGCCACCGCGTTGGCGAGTGTGTGCTCACCGTTGAGGCTACCGACGGCTCCGGCTTTCGCAAAGAGATTCCGGTTCGGGTCGTTGAGCCCGAACGCGAGCCGGCTATTGATTACAGCACCGGCACTATTATGCTCAACGAAGAATGGTTCGGCCACACCAACGGCGGCCTGAACTGGTTCTCGCCCGACTATGAAGTCACCTATCAGGCCTATGAGCGCGAGAATCCGGGAATGTCGTTTGGCTGCACATCGCAGTATGGCATAATCTACGAAGGCAAGCTGATTGTCAGTTCCAAACAGGCCTCCGACGGCGGCGACCCGCTTCCCGGCGGTGGGCGCCTGGTGGTTGCCGATGCGTTGACCCTCAAGCGCCTCGGCTCAATCGACGAAATCAAACTGCCCGACGAAAGCCGCAGCTCCGACGGCCGCGCGCTTGCCGGCGCAGGCCCCGGACGCGTTTATATGGGCACCAACAGCGGCATTTATGTTATCGACACCGATAACTTTGAGGTCCTTGGCAAGATTGGAGGAGACGACGATAACAGCGCTTCGCTCTATAGCGGCCAGATTGGCGATATGGTCCTCGCCGGCCACCATGTTTTTGCGCTCAAGCAGGATGCCGGTGTCTATATTATTGATATTGACACCGATAAGATAGTCAAAACGATTGAGGATAAGGGCGTTCAGGGCATAACCCAGGCGGCCGACGGTTCGGTCTGGTATGCCACCAAGGCCGACGGCCATAGTGTTTTCGTGGCGCTTGACCATGTTTCGCTTGAGGAATCGGCGAGGATTGATGTGCCCGCAGAGTGCGGGGTGGTTACCTGCGGCTGGGGTGCATGGCGCACCACCCAGTTTGCCGGCGCCCATTCGGTCAACTCGCTGTTCTTTTCGGGCGGCAGCAGCATTGCCAACGGTGGTGACGGCGCATATTGGCGCTACGATATAGACAACAATGAGTTCCGCCATATTGCAACAGTGGCCGGTTTGCCTGCCCACACTCCCGGCCAGAAGCAGGGCGCCTATGGAACAGTGCGCTTCGACGACCGCACCGGCGAAATCATTGCCGGCACGACCGAAACCAAGGCATCGGGCCACTATCGCTACAACTGGACTCACTTCATCGATGCCGAAACCGGCCGGTTCAACAAGTCGGTTGAGCTGCGACCCTACTACTGGTTCCAGTCGATGCCGATTTTCCCCGACTGCTTCGAGCCTGAAGTCGAGCAGATTGATGATATCGAACTGACCCTCGACTCAGAGCCGCTCGAGGTGCAGATCAACGCCACCGACCGCGATAACAACGACGCCAATATCCGCTATCGGCTGGCCGACGCTCCTTCGGTGCTCGACGACGAGCCTCAGGCTGCACCGGTTGAGGTTTCACTCTCCGGCAATAAACTGACAATCACACCGAAAGCGCTTGGCAACCACACCGTTGCTCTGGCCATTGAATCAAACGGCAAAACCGTTGGCCATTTCGTTAACGTAGAAGTCAAGGATGCCGGTTCGGCAATTGAGCCGGTTTCGGCTGAGGGCAAAGCTATTCGCACTCGTGGTCGCGAAATTGAAATCCGCGGCTATGCAGGTTGCGCGTTTGAGTTGGTCAACCCGCTTGGCGCTGTTGTTGAGTCGTTTGCCGCTGAATCCGGCAGCTTTACTCATCGGGTTTCAGCCGCGGCGGGTGTTTATATTCTTGTTGGCGGCGATGGTTTCGCTAAAAAACTGATTATCAAATGATGAATAGACTATTTGTGTATCTTTCAACGTTTCTCGCAGCGGCTTTCGCGGCCGCTGCGGGCGATGTTGATTACTCGCAGGGCATCTTTTTTATCAACGAGGACTGGTATGGCCACCAGAATTCTACGGTCAACTATCTGCTGCCCGACGACCCCGATGGTGATTTCTGGCACTATAGGGTAATCCAGACCGAAAACCCGGGAATGGAGCTCGGTTGCACCAACCAGTATGGCGCGCTTTGGCGCGGGCGGTTTTACCTTATAGCCAAGCAGGAAAAAGACCCCGGCGCGAACGTTGCCGGAGGCCGGATTTCGATTGCCGATGCGTCGACCATGAAGCTAATCAAGCAGCTTGAGCTCATCGACCCTTCGGGGCGTCAGTGCGATGGCCGTGCGTTTTGCGGAGTCAGTGAGTCGAAAGGCTACGTTTCGACCAGCAACGGCATCTGGGTTCTAAACCTCGAAACTCTCGAAATCGAAGGGCAGGTCGATGGCTCGGCCAACCCTAATGCCGGCGGCGATAACGACAAACCGAACACCGACCCGACCGGCTCGCTCTATTACGGTCAGACCGGCACTATGGTGCTCGCCCAAGGGCGCGTTTTTGCCGTTCATCAGCAATATGGCATGCTGGTCGTCGACCCGGAAACCGACCGGGTTGTTGAGGTGCTCGACATGGAGATAGTCGACGATGCCATTGAGCAGGACACCGGCACGCGACCGCGCCGCCCGTCGGGAATCGGGTCAACAGTTGTGAAGTCGAAGAACGGCGACCTATGGTATTCAGCGTCGAAAAACGTTCAGGGCACCGGTTCGACAGTGCCCTACCTGATTCGGCTCGACCCGTCAACGCTTCAGCGCGAGGTCATTAGAATTGATGGAGAGGGAATGTTTCCGCCGGCCAACTCCTGGTATGCCTGGACTCCCGATGCGTTTTGCGCCTCGGCGGTGACCAACCGGCTCTATTGGTGCGGAGGTCCCAACAGCTGGTTCACCAGCGAGCGGGTGTTTCGGTTCGACATCGATTCGCGCACGCTCGAAAAAATTATTGATTTTTCAGAGCAGCCGGGCGACTGGCACGTTTATGGCTGTTCGCTCGGGGTGCATCCACAAACCGACGAAATCTATGCGTCGATGTTCCATAAATTCGTTGACCCGACCTACGTTGTGCGCCGCTTTGATGCCGACGGCAATCTGCTGCGGGAGTATCCGATGATTTCAAACTACTGGTTTCCGTCGCTGCCGGTGTTTCCGCAAGGAGCCGGCGATAGCGGTGCGGTTGTTGAGGTAACAGCTGCTGACCCCGACGAAATCGGCAATCTCTATTCAATAAGCGGCGCGCTGGTCAGGGCCGGAGTTCGGGCTGACCAGCGCGCGGGATTGCCTCGCGGCTTCTATATCTGGAAGAAGCTCAGAAGCGATAGGAAGCGCCCATGAGCAGGCGGGGAGCAACCAGAGCCGAGTGGCCATAGTTGGAGGCGGCGGGGAGTACTCTCCGCTGCCAGGCCTGGGCGCCGGCTTCGAGGTGGAGGTCTATGTTGGCGGGCAGGTTATAGCGGAACTGAATGCCACCATAGGCTGCCGCGCCGACGGGCCACTGGCCGTTCTGGGCGTAGGCAAGTCCAAGACCGGCTGCTCCGAGAATGTGGAAGCGGCGTTCGGCCGAGCGGTCAAAGAGAGAGGTGAGGTTCAGCAGGTAGTCGGCGTGAACCGCTCCAATGTAGAATTTCGATTCAGATGAGGTTCGGCACCAGTCGTTGGAAACCACCAGACGCAGGCCGGAAACCATTGAGAACCAGCGGCCGACGTTGACATCGAGAGCGCCCGACGGGAGCAGGTTGCTGCGAGTGGCGTAGCCGTAGTAAATCGACGGGCCGCCGGCAATACCGGCAAAGTTGCGGCCGTCGCCATAGGGTGTTTCCGAAATGTGGCCACGCTGGCCGGAGGTGTTGCCCAGACGGTAGGTCAGACCGATATTGCAGCGTGCTTCGGGAATGATGCTGTAGGTGCCGTCGATGGGCAGGCGCGAACCGATAATGTGCGGCTCGATGAAGAGGTCGAGGTGCTTGTTGAGGCGGAAGTTACCTTGCAGGCCGGCTTTGGCGCCTATGGCCATGCGGACGGGGCCGTCGTATTCAGCTGCACCGCCCAACACGCCCAACACAAGCTGCAGGTCGAATACGCGGTCTGGGTTAAAGCCCATCATGGCAGTTGTTATGCTCGAAAGATAGTCAACCCCGACGGTGAAGTCGATTGCGCAGGGAGTTTTGGGGAATACGACTCCCGTTGCCATTACTCGATAGGATGAAACCGGGGTTATGCGGCGGCCGAAACCGACGAAGAGGTCGGCACCGGGGCCGTAGCTATGGCGGAAGCGGCTGCCCAGGCCTCCGCCGGCGGTGATGAACCAGCGTTTGGTGTCGGCCAGATCGGCGTAGCTGCCGGGGAAGTTCTGCGAGAAGCGGCCAATGGTGTAGCGCAGACCGAGGTCAACCGAGGCAATCATTGGGCGCTTTGAGTTGAGCGCGGCAAAGAAGCTGCTGGTCGAAAAGTAGGCCTGCGGGTGGATGGTGATTGCCCAGTTGGGCGACAGGTTGAACACGCCGGTCAGGCCTGCGCTGATTGCGGGCGACAGGGTGTTGGGGCGGTTGTGGACCATTGCGTAGCCGGCGCCCACACCGATATTGCCAAGCAGGTTAAACACGCGGCCGGGGCGATATCCGCCCATGGCGTTGTCGAAGTTGAGAACGTAGTCGAGCGTTCCGATGGTGTAGTATCTGCTCCATTCGGGGCCTTCGGGGCCTCTGCGGCCGGCGGCAACGTTGAGCTGCAGACCGGAGGCCGACGAGAACATCTTGCCGACGTAAACGTCGCCCGAGATGCCCAGGTTGCTGACCTTGCGGATCGGAGCCCATGCGCCGACTCCGGCGCCGAAAAACAGGTTGTCGTCTTTGGTCTGAATGAACGGCGAAGAGCCCATTGCGCGATATTTGCCGGTCAGGATGCGGTAGCCCAGGCCGATGCTCAGCGAGGGTTCGGCCTTCATGCGGTAGGGGTTGTCCTTGATGCCGCCATAGCGGGTTCCGGCAACCATTGCCAGGCGCGGCTCAACATAGAGGTAGAGCGACGGGCCGCAGTTGAAGCGCATTTGCAGCGACGAACCGATTCCAAGCTGCTTGCCCCAGATGCCATTATGGCGCATCAGGTCGCCTTCGAGGCCAACCGTTGCGATGAGTTCGAATTTGCGATAGGGGTTATAGCCGCGAAGCAGGTAGGAGAGGTTGAGCAGATAGTCGACCTGACCGCCGCCGAACCAGGTGCCTCCGTTGTTGCGCTGCAGCGAGAGCATGCCGCCCTTGCCAACCAGTCGGATGCCATGGACGGGAGTGAACCAGCTGCCCACCTGGCCGTTGACATACAGGCCCGGATGAGGTGTGGAAAAGGTGTTGGTCAGCGCCGAAGTGCCTACGCCGGCGCTGAGGAAAAAGTGTTTGCCAAATCCTTTTTCGTCGGCGGGGAAGGTGTCGTTGCCCAGAGGTTTCTGGAGTATATAGTCGAGGGCGTTCATGCCCGACGAAGGGTGGTCCTTGAGGTTCAGGGTGCTCTTTTTGGCGTTGGCCGGGGTTGAGAGTCCGACAAGCAGCATCAGGAGCGATATGCAGCGAATGATTTTATTCATTTTTCCGTTGTGGGTGGGGTGGGAGTTAGCAGATTAGTCGTCGTGGTGAGTGTCGGCTTCAGTTGCAGATGATTCGCCTGTCGGGTCGGCCATCGGGTTGGCCAGAATATCGTCGAGGTCCATATTGTCGAGCATGTCGGCCACGTCGCCGTCGACCTTGGCTACTTCGAGCAGTGAGGGGTCCTTGCGCAGGGCTGATTCCAGGAAGTCATAGTCGCTGAAGTTTTCCATGCGGTGGGCGGCAATGGCCTTGACGTAGTCCTCAATGGCCGATTTGCCCAGATTCTGGGCGCCCTGCCATGCCAGCGCGTTGCGCTTTTGCTTCAGCAGAATCAAAACGCGGTTCAGGCGCGAGTCCTTGCCCACTTCCTTAACAACCTGTTCGCTGAAGTCGCCCTGAATTACGCGGCTATAGATTTTTGCCTTGTGGATTTCGGGGAGTTCGTCGGGAATCGATGAGAACAGCGAGTCGGCAAGCGAGTAGCGCATGTTGTTCATCGCGGCGACGCCATAGTTATGGCGCATTGAAACCGGCAGGGTGTTCCAGTTCTTGTAGTCCTTGAAATAGGGTTCGAGAATTGCCGTGGGGTCTTCCTTTTTGTCGAGCATGATTTTCGACAGGTCGGTTGCCGCGGCCACGAAGTTTTCGGGGTAGGTTTTCACCGCGTTGCGCAGAATTTCTTCGCGCTCCCGGCCCTGGCGGCTCGAGTAGAGGCGATAGTAGTGGTGCTTGGCCAGCTGCGAGGGGTCGGTTTTGTAGAGCTCTTCGATTTCTTCGTCGGTCAGCGGGCGGTAGTATTCGGTTTTAATGGTGTAGCTGACGCGGCGCAGGCGGGGCAGATAGGTTTCGGCCAGCAGGGTTTTGTAGAAGGGCAGGCGCGACATGGCGAACATGCGGCCTTCGGGCGTAGAATATTTGTCGAGCACCTCCTGCACGCGGTCGGCCTCGGTCAGCAGGCTGTCGGCGCGGAGCATCTTAACCACTTCCGACCAGGGGGCCACGGCGGCGTTGGCCTGCGGCTTAACTTTTTTCGAGAAGTTATAGGAGGAGTTAATCCAGTTCAAGGCCGAATTCATACGCTCGCGGGCCAGGCGGTTGTTGGTTTCGGGATTGCCTTCGGGCGAAGCGTAGCCGAAAATTTCGAAGCCTTTGAGCTTGGAGTTCGGGTCGTTTTCAATGTCGCGGAAACGCTGCAGCAGCGCGTTGAGTTCCGAACCGTTGATTCCGAGCGAGGGGTCGAGGTTCGATTTGCCGACGGCAAACAGCAGGTTCATTTCGCCTTCGGTGTCGCGCAGCTCCGGAACGTCGTTGGGAATATGGCGCGCATCGGTCATGTCGACCGGGCTCAGGCTGAACTGCAGAAAGCGGAAGGGGTTGACGGTGCCGTGGGCAACCTCGAAGGAGTCGGCGTAGACAACGCGGTTATAGTCCTCGATAACGGGGTGGATAACGGCAAACACGTCGTCCGTCGGGTTTTCGAGATAGAGCGAGTCGTGGATGAGCACAATGTTATCCTTGATTGTGTTATCATCCTTGACGTAGTAGTTCGGAGAGTGGGTCAGCGGGTCAACGGCCAGGTTCCAGTCGTCCATGCGCTCCTGAGTGATGGCATAGCGCCGACCGTCGACGATAACCGGGTTCAGGAATGAAATGTGGTTGCGCGTAACGTTATAGATTGCCGGCTGAATGGTCAGGCGCTTGTCGGCATCAAACAGTTTTTTTGGAATGCGCACGCGGTAGTTTTTGATTTTGAGCATGTTGCCGTCGACCTCGAGGTCGGCGTCCTCAACAACAAACACCTTCTTGTTCGACACTCCGGTAACCTCAACCTCGTCGAGCATCATTTTTGCTCGCAGAACCTCAACGTTGATTTCCAGACGGCCGTCGACTTCAATCATGCGGTCTTCGACCGTAAGGCCGCCGTTTTCAAACAGCAGGGTGCTTTCGGAGTCGGTTGTTATGAGATAGTTGCCTTCGTCGTCGGTGGTGGCCAGGATTTCGTTGGAGTCCAGGTCGCGCACGTTAACGCCAAACGCCGGGTGATTGTCGCCTTTAAAAGTCACCTTGCCGTGGATGTTGATTGTGCGCGCTCCGGCCCCGAATCCGGCCAGTGCGGCTATGGCAAGCGAAAGTATAGTCTTTTTAAACATCTCTTAAAGCAAGTTGATTATTTAAACACATAGCCGAACGACAGGCCGAAGCGGATCGGCACCGGCAGAATGCGGTTGAAATTCGGCGCGGCGGGAGCCTTGCCGGTCGCACCGTTATAGTGATAGCCGCGGAAACTGCCGAGGCCAACGCCGACTTCTGCCTCCATGTTCCAATGTTTGGAAAGCACGAGCGAGTAGCCATAGCTGATGCCGGCGGCAACAACGTCGCCTCTATAAATACGGTCGTTGAGTTTCAGGGAGTAGAAGCCCGCAGTGGCGCTGACCGCAAGGAAATGGCGAGCCATGGGGCGGTTGAACCAATAGCGCAGCTCCGGCTCAACGCGGAAGTTGGAGGCTCTGAGGCCGGCAATCGGTTTGGTTATCGGGTTGGCGGCAACGCCGAGCTGAAGGCTCAGAACCTTGCTCAGACGCGCTTCAACCGTCAGGTTCGGCGATAATACGAGATACTCAAGCGTGTTGGTTTTCATTGCCACGCGCTGAGCCTTAACATTCTGGGCGGTCAATATAAACAAAAGCAGGGGTATAGCGTAAAGCAGCCTTGACCGTAGTGATGAATGAATGAAACGCATTTAAACTTTAATATATATTCGAAAAAATCGGTGCAAATTTACGAACAAATGTGCAATTTTCAAAATGCGCGCGGATTAAAATGGCGTTGGGTTGTGTATGTCGGTAAAAGTTGGTAACTTTGCGGGAAATGTTTAGTGTATGAATAGCGAAACCAGTCAGGGTATTTTTACTATACGTGGCATCAAGGTGCATCCGTTCGGCTCGTTCGATCAGGTGATTGACTATGCCGATTCCCGAAAGGGGATTCTCGTGGCCGTCAATGCGGAAAAGACGATGAATGCAACCGATGAGCTCAAAAACGTTATTAACGACAACATCGGCTACTGCGACGGCGCCGGTGCCGTCAAGGCCGGCCGGCGCAAGGGGTTCGCCAACATCAGGCGCACCCCCGGCTGCGAGCTCTGGCTGCACATTATCCGCCGGTTTGCCGGCAAGCGCAAGTTCTACCTCGTCGGCACTCGTCAGGAAGTTATCGAGCAGGTTGTTGCCAAACTGCGGGCCGAGTTCCCGGAAATCGATATTGTTGGCTATCGCAACGGTTTTTTGCAGCCGGGCGATGAGGAGAAGTTGGCTGCTGATCTGGAGCGCACACGTCCTGATTTTGTTTTCGTTGCCATGGGGTCGCCCAAGCAGGAACTGCTGATGCAGCGGCTCAAGCAACGCCACCCGCAGGCTGTTTATCAGGGACTTGGTGGCAGCTTCGACTTATATGTAGGTAACTTCAAGCGTGCGCCAAAACTGCTCCAGGCTTTAGGCGCGGAATGGCTCTGGCGCTTCATTGCTCAGCCCTCGCGCATTCGCCGCATCGGCCCCTACCTGCGCTTCGCCTCCGCCCTCTACACCAACCGCCTTTAAATCAGAAGGATTCCCAACGGTTTTTAATGTATAAGCCGGGGTTGTTATAATTAAGCACTCGAGCGGGTATACCTATTGCGGTTGCATTCTCCGGAATATCTTTCGTAACAACGGCTCCGGCGCCTATCGAAGCTCCGCTGCCTATCCGCACATCCTCAACAATGCATACCGAAGGGCCGACGTAAACATCGTTTCCGATAATTGCCGGAGTCCGGCGATTTGTTCCGATATTCAGAAATTGAGAAAGGTTAACATTGTTGCCGATAACGGTTCCACCATTAACTACCATGCAAATGCCGTGGCCAATATAGAATCCATAGCCAATTTTGACCGACTGATGAATGTCAAGGCTATGTTTTCTGCTTGCCCGCTTGAACATATATTTGCAGAAAGGCTTTAACCACCCATTATATTGGCATAATCTCAACCAAAACAGCACTGAGGATGAGAAGGGTTTAATTATGTGCAGCAGAATGGCGCTGGTGGATTCAATCTTTCCGGTAACTCTAAAGCGGTCGCTCTTAATCAATGTCAGGCAGTCGCAATAGCTTTCGGCTATGGGAATTTTAATTTCGGAGTCGCCGATCCGGTATACATCAGTTCTCATGTCAGAATCGTTTAAAGCGGATTTTATTGCGTAGAATTATATACAGCCCTGATTTGCTGATATAGCCGAGCAGAAGGGTCACGATTGCATAGGTTGTGCAGGCTATTATGCAGCCGAGCAGCAGGTTGGTTGTCAGAGTGATTGCGGCGGCGGTCGCAATGGCGGCAAGCAGCGGAATCCATGCAGTTTTGAAGATTATTTTTGTCAGCTCCCAAAAGGTGAAGAACTTGAGGATTTCGGTTGCATAGATTACGTAGACAACTGTGGCTAAGGCAACCGCGCCGACCTGGGTTAAGGCGATGACGTTGATGCCGTGGCGGTAGAAGCAGGCGAGCAGGACAAGCTGGACGCCGACTTCGACGAAGCCCAGGTTGCGAACGAATTGGGTCTTTGCGCGGAGTTTGCAAAGGGTGATGAAGTATTGTTTGATTGCAAACAGGCATTCGGCAATGAGCAGGATGCGGAAAATGGGAATGGCGTTATGCCATTCGGCGCCAAGCAGATAGTCGATTATCGGTTGCGCACCGGCAAAGAGCAGGGCAATGATGGAGAAGTTGATGACCAGCATTGTGGTTGTCATTTCGCCAACGAGCCGCCGCTGGCGCACGGGGTCTTTTTCGTTTGATGCGACAACGAAGAAGGGGGCGTTGATCGAGGCTTCCGAAACGCCATAGGGCACCTGGGCGAGCTTGGCGCCCTGCGAGTAAACGCCGGCCGAGGCAGCGGGATAGTAGCGGCCGATAATGGTGGTGTTGATGTTGCGCTCAACGATGTTGGCCAGATAGGCGAGCATCAGGTGGAAACCATAGTTGAAAAAACCGCGGAAAGCGCTGGTGCTGAACTGCAGGCGCGGAAACCAGCGCGAGGCAATGGTGTAGTAAACGAATATGACGAAATTGAGCAGAATCTGGGTGCACACCAGTGCATAAAAGCCGCCGCCGGCAAGGGCGATGGCGATGGCCAGGACCGACACCGTTAGCGTTGCTCCGACGCGCACAAAGCAAACAGTTTTCATTTTCAGCTGCTTGCGCAGGCGCGTTTCCTGAACGTAGCCCATGGTCTGGAATATGAACGAAATGCCGAAAATGCGCATAATCGCCGTGATTTCCTCGTGGCCGAAATAGGAGGCAATCAGCGGTGCGCAAATAAAGGAGAGCGAACCTAAAATGATGCCCACGCCGGCGTTGAAGATGAAAACTGTTGAATAGTCCATCTCCGTTGGCTTCGGCTTGTGAATCAGTCCGTCGGCCAGACCGCAGCTCGAAAGGTCGGAGGCAACGACGGTGATGAGCGCCACCATGGCCAGCAGGCCGAAGTCGGCCTGGGTTATCAGGCGGACCAGAATAAGGTTAGTCGCCAGGTTGATGACCGCAATGCTGGCGCGGTCAATAAACGACCATCTGTAAACTTTCTCGTCGGCCATGGTTATATATCTTTAGGGTTCAGAAAGTTGCCGTTGATCGCCCGTCGGCCCGGTCGGCCTTGATGCGGTCAAGAATCGGGTCCATGGAGTGGAGCCGGTAGGCAGGGTGGGCGGCGGTGTCGGGCGTTAGGGTTATTTCGCCGAAATAGATTTTGTCCTCGATCAGGTAGAAGTCAATGCGGGCATATTCTTCGTCGCGGGCAAGCTCGGCGGCACAGCGCAGCATTTCGTCGAGATTGGCGGGACGTTTGATTGAGCCGGGCGCGGCGCGGAAGGGCTCGGCTATGGCTTCGGGATGCTCGTTCCAGTCGGGGTCGAAGGCCATTACCCGGAAGTTGAAATGTGTTTTTTCGTCGCGGTCGCAGAAAACGTAGATTCTGACCGGTTGGCCGTTGACGCAGTGAATCTTATAGTCGGTTAGCGATTGCCGCCCGGGTTCGACCATGAGCTTTTCGGCGATTATTCGCGGCGGAATCAGCGCGTAGTGCTGCTGACCCGACAGTTCGGGGTAGGGAAAAGCCAGTGCGCGGTCGAGCGACTCAATTGCCGCGGCGCGGTCGAGGTCGGCCTTGGAGTGCACGAACACGTTGGTGGCGCAGCCGTTGTTGGTTTTAAGAATGAACCGGTCGGGCAGCGAATCGAAGTCAATGTCGGCTCCTTTTTTCCAGCTGCCGAGCAGGGGAATCAGATATTCCGGGCCGATGCGGTCGGCAACGAACTGCCTGACGGCCAGCTTGTCGGCCTTTAGCGCCCACTGCGGATTGTTGCGGTTTGCCAGCTCGGCCCTGAAAACGTAGGCCCACATGTGGGGCACCTTGTCGAACCGCCCGCTCAGCGGCACCGTGCGGTGGATGCTTTTGAGCGACCGGAGCTGGATTATCAGTTTCGGATAGCGGCGGGCTATGGCAGACAAGCGTTTAATCATCATTCAGAAGCGATGAGTATATTTCCAGAAGGTCGGACTTAATCTGGTCGGGATAGAACTGCGGGGCGAGTTTCAGTGAGCCGTCGCCGTGGCGGCTGATCAGCTCGGGGTTGAGCAGATAGCAGTCGATTGCGGCGCTCATTGCCGTGCGGTCGCCCGGCTTGAAAAGGATGCCGTTTTCGCCGGGGAGCACCATTTCGGGTATGCCGCCTACCGGGGTCGAAATCACCGGCATTCCGTGGCCCATGGCTTCGAGAATCGACATTGGCAGGCACTCGATGTAGCTCGG
>CAZDVP010000031.1:0-15729 GCA_964508865.1 uncultured Bacteroides sp.
CCATGCTCGGCGCCATCGAGTCGCTGCTGTCGGCCACCGTGGCCGACGGTGTGACCGGCTCGCGCACCGACTCCAACTCCGAACTCATCGGCCAGGGCCTGGCCAACGTGGTGGTTCCGATGTTTGGCGGCATACCGGTCACCGGCGCAATCGCCCGAACCATGACCAACATAACCAACGGCGGCCGCACTCCCGTTGCCGGCATTATCCACGCCCTGGTGCTCCTGCTGATTTTCCTGCTGCTGATGCCGCTGATTCAGCTCGTTCCGATGTCAACCCTGGCCGCGGTGCTCATCGTGGTGAGCTATAACATGAGCGGCTGGCGCACCGTGCGCTCGATTTTCCACAACCCCAAGAGCGACATTTCGGTGCTCATCGTAACCTTCCTGCTGACCGTTATCTTCGACCTGACCATCGCAATTGAAATCGGCCTGCTGCTGGCAGTGGTTCTCTTCCTGCGCCGCGTAATGGAAAACACCGACATCCGCGTTTACGGCTCGAAGCTCGATGCCGCCGAAAACACCGACCTATCCACCCACGAAGAACTGAACCTGGCCCCCGGCGTTCAGGTCTACGAAATCGACGGCCCGTTCTTTTTCGGCGTGGCAACCAAGTTCGACGAAATGATGCGCACAACCGTTGGCGAGGAGAAGCCCGCAGTGCGCATTATCCGCATGCGCAAGGTGCCCTTCATCGACTCCACCGGCCTCCACAACCTCGAAACCCTGATTCGCTCCAGCCAGGCCATGGGCATCCACGTGGTGCTCTCAGGCGTGCGCCCCGAAGTCCACGAAGTGCTCCGCAAGAGCCACATAGTCAACCTGCTGGGCGAAGACCACATCTGCAACCACATTTCAACGGCGGTTTTGCGTGCAAATGAAATCGCCATAAAACAAAAGGAGAAATAATCCTTGAAACTACGCTCTCTTCTCATCGTTCTGCTTCTGCTGGGCGGGCTCCGCGCCGGAGCCCAGCTCAACACCGAGCGCACCCTTCAGGCCGGGCGCTCGGCGCTATATTTCAGCGACTATCAGGTGGCCATTCAGTATTTCAACCAGGTCATCGAGGCCAAACCCCACCTGGCCGAGCCCTATTTTTTGCGCGCCATTGCCAAATATAACCTCGAAGACTATATCGGCGCCCGGCGCGATGCCGACCGGGCGGTTGAAATCAATCCGTTTCTGCCCGATGCTTGGGAGGTGCGCGGAGTGGCCGAGCAGTGCATGGGCAACAACGCCCAAGCCATTGCCGACTACCGGCGCGCCCTGGAGCTGCTGCCCCACAACCGCCAGCTGCTTTTCAACAAAGCCATAGCCGAAGAGGGCGCCGACCGGTTCGACGCCGCCGATTCGACCTACAGCGAGCTGCTCCAGTTCTATCCGCGCTATGATGCGGCCTACGTTGGGCGCGCGCAGCTCAATCTCCACCGCGCCGACACCGTTGCGGCGCGTGCCGACCTTGACCGAGCCCTGGAAATCAACGGCAACAGCGTCGGCGCCCTGGTTATCCGCGCCGCGCTGGCCGATGACCCCGCCGACGCGCTGGCCGACATGGAACGGGCCGTGACCCTGCAGCCCGACCGCACTTTCCTGCGTGTGAACCGCGCCGTGGCCCGATATCGGGCAAATGACTTCAACGGCGCGCTCGACGACCTCGACTACGTTTTGCAGCAGGAGCCGCTCAACTACGAAGCGCTCTTTAACCGCGCGATGCTCCGCGCCGAGCTGGCCGACAACGACCGGGCCCTGCGCGACCTGAACCGCGTTCTGGAGCTGCGCCCCAATGACCTGCGCGCACGCCTGAACCGCGCAATGGTGCTCCTGGCCAAGGGCGAATATCGCCGCGCTATGGCTGACGTCAAGGCCGTTACCGACGTTTATCCCGAAATGTTTGCCGCAATTGCCCTGCGCGGTCAAATCAACCAGGCCGCCGGCAACACCGCCGGAGCCCAGGCCGACTTCCGTCAGGCCAGCCGCCTGGCCCATTCAACCAAGGTTAACGCCGACAACGCCGACGCCGCTTCGGCCAGCTCCACTCAAGACGAAGTCGAGGAAACCCTGGCCCGCTTCAAGGCCCTGCAGAAGGCCGACGATTCCGAAGCAACCGCCTCGGCCCAGACCTTCAATGCCCGCGGGCTTAAAGGCCGAACTTCCGACAATTCGCAAACCGTTGACATGCAGCCGATTTATCAGCTCAGTTACTACACCGACGCCGACGGCCCCGCACTGTTCGACAAAGAAATCGAGGAGCTTAACGCAGCCCGCGTGCTCCCCTTTGTGGTGTTCCTGACCAACGAGCTCCCCTCGCTCACCCGCCAGGCCGACGTTGACCGCCACTTCCAAAGCATCAACTCCCTGACCGAAATTATTGACCGCGGCCAGGCCCGGCCGATCGACCGCTTTGCGCGCGCAATGGACTATTCCACCCTCAAGGACTTTGAGCTGGCTCTGGGCGACCTCGACGCTGTTATTGCCGCGCAGCCCGACTTCGCTCCCGCCTATCTGCAGCGTGCCGCGGTGCGCTATCGCATCCGCGAGGCCGGTCTGGGCAACGTTATTGTTGAAGGCGATGCCGCCGAGCTCAATGCCCGCTCCGCAATGGTGCTCGGCCAGATTATGGACGACCTCGACCGGGCCCTCGAACTGAATCCGCGCATGGCCGTGGCCCACTATAACCGCGGAATAGTTCTTATGCGCCTCGGAGCCTGGGCCGACGCTATCGATGCCTTCACCGCGGCAATTGAAATAGACCCAACTCTCGGTTCGGCCTATTTCAACCGCGGCTATGCCGAGTTCTCGCGCGGAAACCGCGATGCGGCAATGACCGACATTTCGCGCGCCGGCCAGCTCGGCGTTCATGCCGCCTATCTGCTGCTCCGGCGAATGCAGTAAATCAGGGTTTAAGCATCTGGTTGCGCGCGGCCCGGAAATCGTCGAACGACCGGAACACATCGGCCAGCGCCGCCATTGAATTGCGCGTCTGCGCGTCAAAAAGCGTTGCCGAATTGCCTGCGGCGGCGCCCGGCTGCCCGCGCAGCGCATCGCTGACTCCGCCGGCCTTTTCAAAGAGCCGCATTTCAAGGTTAACCAGCTCGTAGGCGCCCGATGTGGCCGGATTCGTAACGACCTGCTGCGGGCCCGGCACTCCCGGCTGGGGATTATAGGGTATCACCCCGTCGTAGCTCGCCCAGAGGCGCCGAACCTCGTTCCAGTCCAGCTGGTCGCAAATCTGGTTTTCCGGAAAGAGCAAAACGCCCTTGGCCGAGGTCGACATCATGTTGTCGATGAGCGTTATCAGGCGGTTAACGTGTTTCTGCTGGTCAATCAGCCCCTCAACAAACGGGTGAATCTCGCCGTCGAGCAGCGGATAGAACTTCAGTGCAAACGGGTGGCGGTCGGCCTCGACGCGCCGCAGTTCGTGGCCTTCGGGTGTCAGATAGCGGCCAACCCAGGCGGTTGTGTACTCCAGGCGCGATTCAACCCTGGCCAGCCCGCGTTTGGCCCTTTTGCGGTTCAGGGCCGTGATTTCCGATTCGCGGTTGGCGGCAACATAGCTCACCGAATTCTGCAGCGGGTCGTGCACCCTGAACCGGGCCGACGCCTCCAAGGTCCAGATTTCAATAACCCGGCAGCGCTCGCTGCCACTGTAGAGCCGCCCGATTTCGTCGGCGCGCGCTTTGGAGCCGCCCGCAAACCGGGCCATCGTTTCGGCCAATGACCAGCTATGGAACATTCCGACCAGTTCCACATCCAGCGAACGCGGGTCGCGGATTTCGGAGCAGAAAAAGTCGGCCGGATTCACGTTGTCGACCCAGAGGCCGCTGCCCGCCGGGCGTCGCTCGTTGACCACCCGCTGAATTGCGCAGCCGCTGATCAGAAACTCCTCAAACATGCGGGCGTCGAGCTCGTCGAGGCGGTTGCGCGCGTCGGCGGGAGTGTCCAGCGGGTCCTGGCGCGAGCGGAAGTGGCCCACTATGGTTGCCAGCAGGCGGTGAATCATGTTGTTGGTCAGCGGCTGGCGACCGTTGAGCGAGGCATATTCGCCCTCGGTCAGGCGCGAGCCGTCGGGGGTGGTCATCATGTCGCCCCACTGGCGGCCGAAGGCAAACTGCTTGAACCGGCTGCGCGCGGCGCGCATCTGCGCCAGGCGCCCGTGGGCGCGCCGGGCCTGTTGAATATAGTCTATCATAAGTTGTCTGGCATGGGAATTATCAGTTCTTTCAGGGCTGCATCGTCGAAAATATACGTGTCCGGGCCCGGGTCGAGCGCAACCATCAGCGAAGTCAGAGTGCCCTGCGCGCCCGCAACCGCCACCCGGTCGGGGCCCAAGGCCGCAACCAATGGCCGTTGGCAATAGGGGTTGGCTGCTGCGCGCATCAGGGTTTCGGCCGTGGCGTTGGGCGCCACCGGCATATCCCAGCCGCTGAACATCACCTCCATAATGCGGCGCGACGATGCCGAAACGCTGATCAGGGTAACCCCCTGCTTCCGGCTGCCGACAATGGCCGTTTGCGCAACGTCGACCGGAACTATCAGCCCCGGGTCGCCGCGGTCGAGCAGCTGCAGATACCAGGCGCGCATTTCCGCCTCAAGCGCGGAGCTCAGATCGGTGCCGTCGGTGCGTGCAACCGCACAGTCGAGCCTCAGGGGCTCGGCCATGCGGAGGTTGCGCCAAAGATCGAGCATCGCGTCTTTGGTCAGTGACTTTTTCATTCGGCAATAACTCTAACGTGTGCTTCCGGATAGCGCAGAACCAGGCAGCTGACTTCGGTCAGAACAACCGCTTCGGTGTTGCGCTGGCCCGAGGTGCGCAGGTCCAGGGTGGTTGCTGCAAAAGGCTCGCGCACATACTTGGTTAGGAATTCCGGGTCGATAATCAGGCCGTCGGCCGAGTGGCCGCAACTGTCGAACACTTCGGAGTGGATAACGTAGAGAGTGCCGAACTTCGAGTGCATTTCGGTGAAATCCAGACCCCAGCGGCTAACAACGTCGCCCGGAAGCATAACGCGGTTGTTACCTTCAAGCATGCTCAGCTGCTCGATCAGCCCGGTGCCGGCAATCAGAATCTTGCGCGCCGAGCCGGCGTGGCCCGTAAATGCTGCCGACATAACGCGGAGCCATTCGGCGTTGGTCAGGTCGCCGTCGCTGTAGCCCACCTCCTTGCCGGCCTGGTTCCAGATGCCCCCGGTCAGAAAAACCTCGCTCTTCTTGTCGGGGTCGACAATGCGCGCGCGTGACCCGAAAAGGAAGCTGCGCTCCATGCCCAGGCGCATATCGTAGACGGCAACCTCTTCCTGGTCGGAAAAAGTCCAGCCGACTTCCTTGTTGGCGGAGCTCAGCAGGGTCGACTGCTCAATCTGCGCCTTGAAAATCTGGCAGTAGTTCTGCTTTTTTGTGGGCAGGGTTGCGAACTGCGAGGTCTGCACGTCGAGCTCGCCGGCGGCGCGGCCCATGCGCACCAGCGTCTGGCCCATGGCAACCTGAACCTTCTCATCTTCGGCAAGATTCACCGTTTTCACGCGCAGAGAATTGTCTGATGCACCGACAACATAGAGAATCACCGGTTCGTTGGCGCTATTGGTCTTGTCGACCAGCATCATCGTTTCCGAAACGTCAAAGGTCTTGCCGTCGGCAACCTCAAGGGTCGTTACTTCATCGCCGCCGGTAATTATGGCGTTCGTCTTAACGGTCGTTGAATCCGGGCGGGTCGCAACCGCATAGTAGTCAACCGTCATGCTTTTGCACGGGCGCGTTGCCGCATAGCGGCTCAGCTGGTCGACCGGAGTGGCCATTGGGCGCAGCTTGGTGATGCGTTCGTCGACTTCGTTGCGCAGGAGTTCAGGCGCTTCGGCGCCAACGTTGGTGGTGGTTAAAGGAATCTGTTGCATAGAAAATTATATGAATTATAAGATTTATAAGATTTATAACCTGCCGGCGTCAATCCTCCCAGATCGAGCGCCTGCGCTCAGCCAAAATTCTGAAGCCGGGCTGCGTTGCCGCTTCGGCGGCCTGCTGCGGGCTCTCCCACACTCCCGGCTCGCTCATTTTCGACTTGATTTGTTCCTGTAGGCCGCGGCGGTAGCCGCGCTCCTCGGCCTCGGCCAGCTGCTGTTCGAGGCTCAGTTTTTCGTTCTGTTCGTTATTTTCCATAGTCGTATTTTGCTAATTACGCTGCAAAGTTACGCCCGCCGGTTGCGCGCCGACCGTAGAATTTCGCACAAAAAAAATCTCATAAGCTCGCGAAGCTCATGAGATTTATAAGATTTATAAAATTTATAAGATTTATATCAGGCGCCGGAACGAGTCGGGAATCGGGGTCGTAAAGGCCATTGCGCGGCGCGTTGTCGGGTGAACGAACTTGAGCGACTGCGCGTGCAGGGCCATGCGGTGAATCATCGACGGGTGGCCGCCATAGCGGCGGTCGCCGCTGATTGGAGTGCCCAGCTCCTTCATGTGAACGCGAATCTGGTTCTTGCGGCCGGTGTCGAGCTCACATTCAACCAGCGAGTAGTTGCCGCGGGTGTTGATGGTGCGATAGCGCGTAACGGCCAGCTTGCCGCCCTGGCTGTCGTCGGGCGTGGAGTAGACTTCGTGGCGCGAGTTTTCGTTGAGATAGCTGCGCACTATTCCTTCGGCAGGCTCGGGAACCCCCTCGACCACACAGAGATACTTGCGCTCCAGAACCATGTTGTTCCAGTTATGTTGCAGCGCCTCCTTGGCCTCGATGGTTTTGGCAAATAGCATCAACCCGGAGGTGTCGCGGTCCAGGCGGTGAACAATAAAGAGCTTGTTGCCCGGATGTTCTTTTTTCAGATAGTCGCGCAAAATGGAGTAGGCGGTTTCGCCGTTCGAGGCTGAGTCGTCGGCCATGGAAAGGAGCCCGTAGCCTTTGTGGATAACGATAATCTGGTCGTCTTCGTGGACTATGCGCAGACGCCGGTGGTAGAATTCGCGAAATTCGCGCGTGAGGTTCACCTCAACCTTTTCGCCGGGCAGCAGAGGGCGGGTGGCCTGAGTGACCACGTTGCCGCTGACGCGAACCTGGCGGTGGGCCAGCATCTGTTTCAGATTGGTGCGCTTGCGGTCGGGCAGCTGTTCGACCAGAAAGGTGAGCAGCGGGGTTTCGGGGGCGGTTTCGGCCACCTCGAAGGTTACTATGCGGTCGGGGCGGACCGGGGCTTCGAATTTCATTTTTTGCGGGCGGTGCGTTTAGCCTTGGGCGCGGGCTGGTTGGCGATGATTTCGCGACATTGTTCTAAAGTGAGCGCTGCGGGGTCGGCTATGGTTTTGGGAATCTTATAGTTGGCCTTGTTGAAGCTGATGTAGGGGCCATAGCGGCCGTTAAGAATCTTCAAATCGGGCTCTTCGTCGAACACCTTGAGCTCGCGGTTGGCTTCGTCGGTGCGCTTCTTTTCAATGAGCTCAACGGCTTGGTCGAGCGTAACCTCTTCGGGCGCAAGGTCTTTGGGAATGGAAACGAACTTGCCGTCGTGTTTAACGTAGGGGCCGAAGCGGCCAATGGCAACGCTGACTTCCTTATCTTCGAAATCGCCCAGAATGCGCGGAAATTCAAACAGGTTGAGAGCCTCCTCGAGCGTTATGGTTGCCAGCGACTGACCTTTGAGCAGCGAGGCGAAGCGAGGCTTTTCCTCGCTCTCGGCGTCGCCGATCTGAACCAGCGGGCCGAAGCGGCCGATTTTAACGCTCACCGGCTTGCCCGAGGCGGGGTCGGTGCCGAGCACCCGCTCGCCGACTTTATGTTCGAGGCGAACGTTCATGGCCTTTTCTACCTCGGGGTGGAACCGGTCGTAGAAATCGCCGATTTCTTCGTGCCATTCCGACTTGCCTTCGGCAATGTCGTCGAACTTCTCCTCGACCAGCGCCGTGAAGTTATAGTCCATGATGTCGGGGAAATATTCGGCCAGGAAGTCGTTAACGACCGTGCCGGTGTCGGTCGGCAGCAGTTTGCCGCGGTCGCCGCCAATGTTTTCCGATTCGGTGGCGTCGGTTATTGCTCCGCTCTGCGGGTCGAGCGTCAGAACCGAGTATTCGATTTTATGGCCGGGAGTTTCGCCCTTGGCAACGTATTCGCGCTGCTGAATGGTTGAAATGGTGGGCGCATAGGTCGAGGGGCGACCAATGCCGAGTTCTTCCATTTTCTTGACCAGGGTGGCTTCGGAATAGCGTGGCGGCTGGGTGGTGTAGCGCTCGGTGGCGGTGATTTTGGTGGCGTCGAGAATGTCGCCGCTGTTCATCGGGGGGAGGATTGCCGACTGGCCTGAGGCGGAACCTTCGTCGGTGGCTTCCTGGTAAACGCGTCGGTAGCCGTCAAAGCGGATAACGTCGCCCTGAGCCGAAAAATGCTCGCTGCGGCCGTCGATTTCAATGTCGACCGTGGTGCGGTCAAGCTCCATGTCGGCCATTTGCGAGGCGATTGCGCGTTCGCGGATCAGGCGGTAGAGCTTAACTTCGCGGTCGCCGCCCTCAATGGTTTCCTTGTCGATATAGGTTGGGCGGATGGCTTCGTGGGCTTCCTGAGCGCCTTTCGACGAGGTGTGGTAGTGGCGCACCTTCAGGTATTCCTTGCCATATTTTTCCGTAACGGTTTGGCTGATTGCGCGGATTGCGAATTCCGACAGGTTCAGCGAGTCGGTTCGCATGTAGGTTATATGGCCCGACTCATAGAGGTCCTGGGCAATACGCATTGTCAGCGCCACCGAGAACCCGAGCTTGCGGGCGGCCTCCTGCTGCAGGGTGGAGGTGGTGAATGGGGGCGCGGGCGAGCGTTTAACCGGCTTGGTTTCAACGCGGCCAACCTTGAAGTTGGCGCCGCGGCAGCTCTGAAGGAACTCCTCGGCGGCGCTGCGGCTGTCCAGACGGCGGCTCAGCGGAGCGCTGAAAATGGCTCCGGCCGGAGTGGCAAACGAGGCGTTGACTCTCCAGTATTCTTCGGGAACGAACTCCTTAATCTCTTTTTCGCGGTCAACTATCAGCCTGACGGCAACGCTCTGAACGCGGCCTGCGCTCAGCGCCGGCTTGATTTTGCGCCAAAGAACCGGGCTCAGCTCAAAACCGACAATGCGGTCCAGAACGCGGCGCGCCTGCTGGGCGTTGACGCGGTCAAGGTCAATCGTGCGCGGATTCTTGATGGCGTTGAGAATAGCTTCCTTGGTGATTTCGTGGAAAACTATGCGGCGCGTCTTTTCCGGTTTCAGCCCCAGCACTTCATAGAGGTGCCAGGCAATGGCCTCTCCTTCGCGGTCTTCATCAGACGCGAGCCAGACCATGTCGGCCTTCTTGGCGGCGGCCTTCAGCTGGCGCACCTGCTCTTTTTTGTCGTCGGGAATTTCATAGTTCGGAGTGAAGTCGCGCAATCCGCTGCCCGACGTTTCCGAGAAACTTTTTTTTGCAAGGTCGCGGATATGGCCGCGGCTTGAAAGCACCTGATAGTCAGGGCCGAGGAATTTTTCAATGGTTTTGGCTTTTGCCGGTGATTCAACGATTACGAGATTTGTTGGCATTATTCTGAATTGTGCGTTGCTGAACGGTTAGGGGTTGTTGTGCGGGGGTGCAAAGTTAAGCATAATTTTCTTTGGGTCAAAACTCCAGGCTGATATTGTCGACCAGAAGCTCCATTCCCAGCTGGCCTTCGTAGGCCACACCGCTGCCTGCGGAACACATAACGATCATGTGGGTCGGAGTGGCGTCGGCGCTGTCCCAGCCCTCCTCCTGAACCGGCACGAGCTTGCCCTTGGAGTTGAGTGCATAGTAGGCGCGGTCGCCGTTGAGCAGACCCATATAATTGCGGTAGCCGGGCTGGGCCGACGCGTCGCCGTAGGTAATGGGAATCCGGTGGCCTTTTTCCCAGTCGCGGTTGCCGGTAAAGCGTTCGCGGCCGGTGCCCACGCGCTTGGCGTGGAGGTTGCCGTCGGCGTCCTCCCAGCGGCGCTGAAGGTAAATGAACACGTCGGCGCTGTCCTTGCCCTTATAGGTCTTTTTGGAACCGGTGGTGGCGTGGGTGATTATGCCCGTGCCGGGGTCAACAACCTTCAGGTCAAGAACCAGCGCTTTGGGGCGCTTGGTGAACGGTATGCCCATTTCAAACTTGCTGTAGGGGTTGGAGGTGTTGGAAATCGGCTCATACATCTGGCCTAAGAATATGGAGCCGCTGGCCAGCACTTCGATGTTGACCAGACCGAGCACCTTGCAGTTTTCCAGGCGCGTTGTCAGGCGCGCGCACTTGCCGTTGCCGGGGTGGTCGCCCGGAAACACTGAGTTCGACGTCTTGACTATGCCGGCAACTTTGGCGTAAACATTGCTCGTTGCCCAGGGCGAGCCGCCCTGATTCTTATAGGCTATGGCGCCGTCGATTGTTTTGGTCGGGGCGATTTCATAGACCTGCTTGGTGTTGCCGCCGATAATCGACGATTCCTTTATGTTGCGCGTTACCCACTGGTCCATGTTGCCGAACGGAAGCAGTTGCACTTCGCCAAACATCGGAGTGGCCATTGCGGCCAGGGCGGTCAGAAGTATAAATTTTTTCATATATAATTGTGTTTCAATTTTAAATTGTAGCCTCATGAGGCCCAGGTGTAGTAGTCTTTGCGGTTATGGTGTGAGCGCAGCCGCGCAATGGCGTTGGTCAGCGGCCGGCGCAGCATCATCGGGAATACTCCCGCAAAGGCCGGGCGGCAGCGCAGGACCTTGAGCGTTTTGCGCCATGTCAGCGAGAGTATAATAACCGTTGCCAGCAGCAGCGCGCCGCTCCAGGCGGCAATAACCCAGTCGCCGGCAAGGGAGCCTAAGGCTATGGCGGCCGCCGAGCCCAGCAGCAGAAGCCAGCAGGCGGCGCTGCTAACTCCGTAAAACAGCTTCGGTGCAGCCAGATTGCGCCGCGTAAACAGCCGGGCCGCACGACCCTGACGGAACTCGCGGCGCGAGGTGGGGTGGGAGTAGCGAACCGCGGCCTGCGCGGCGCAAACAACCCGGGTGTTGGCCCCGGTGGCGATTTTGGAAATGAAAATGTCGTCGTCGCCGTCGCGCAGATTCAGCGCTCCGCCCATGCCACCAACGCGGAAAAACGCATCGGTGCGGAACGCCATGTTGGCGCGGTGGGCGCGCCAGGGGTTGCCCCCCATGGCCGACGAGAGCCAAACAGTTGCGTCGTGGCCGTGGGTAAACGACCGGTAGCGGCGTCCGGCGCCGGTGTCGAACTTGGTGGCCGGCAGAGCGCTGCCGATAACAACCTCGGTGCGCGGGTCGGAAAATGGCTCGGCCATGCGTGTGAGCCACTGCGTTGAGTAGAGCCGCGACTCCTCGGTCAGGGCTATGACTACCGGATAGGTGGCGGCCTTGACCCCGAGGGTCAGCGCCAGCTTGCGGCGGCTAACGTTATGCAGATTCGCCGGAATGAAGGTTATGCGCAGGTTCGGCCGGTGCTCCAGATGCTTGATGCGGGTAACAACGTCCTTAATGTCGTCGCTCTTGCCGTCGTTGACCACTATAACCTCGAAATCCGAGGCAAATTCCTGCTCGAAAATCTTGTGAATGAGCGTTTCGAGGGCTTCGGCATGGTCGCCGGCAACTATAACCACCGACACTGGCGGCACCTCCGGCTTAGGCGCCGGATTGAACGGGCGCGCCGTTTGCCGCCGGATTTCGGCGCCAACGGCAGCTATGCGCGAGCGGTAGGCCGTAAGCAGCCACGCGGCCGCAACTAAGGCTATGGCTCCGCAGCTCCAGGCCGCAATTTCTATGGGCGTCAGAATCAGTTCGCTGGTCATTTCTTGGATTTGGTTCCCTCGTCGGGAAACTTGTTGGGGAACGTGAGTTTCAATCGCGGGTGGGTCATTGCGTAATAGACGCAAAGAATCCCCGCCAATATAAAGGGAACGCTCAAAAGCTGCCCCATGTTCAGTGTCATTGCGCGTTCAAACTCTTCCTGAGGGTTCTTGACGAACTCAATCAGCAGGCGCGGCAGGAAAATACCGATCAGAAAAACCCCGAAAATCAATCCCGGGCGCTCCTGGGCATTCTTTTTCCAATACATCCACATCAGCAGCACGAACAGCCCCAGATAGCAGGCCGCTTCATATATCTGAGTGGGGTGGCAGGCCGAGTCGGTGGGCGCATAGAGCGTTTGCCATTCGCGGCTCAGCGGATATTTGAAGCCCCAGGGCAGGGTGGTGGCGGTGCCGAAAATTTCGGAATTAAACAGGTTGCCCAAGCGAATCAGACAGCCAACCAGGGCTATGGCAATCACCAGGCGGTCAAAAGTCCACATCGGCGAGCGCTTGGTAACCGCCTTGGAGTAAATGAAAATGGCAATGATGATGGCTATTGTGCCGCCATGGCTCGCCAGGCCTCCCTCCCAGAAGGCAATGATTTTGTCGGGGTGAGCGCTATAGTAGTCCCACTCGTAGAAAAACACGTGGCCCAGACGCGCGCCAACAATAGTGGCCACCGCAACATAAATCAGCAGCGTGGGCAGCCAGCTCTCCGGCGCGCCTTCGTGGCGAAAAATGTGCCAGACAATGCGATAGCCAGCAATGAAGCCGACCAGAAACATCAGCCCGTACCAGCGAACGGCAATCGGGCCGAACGTCAGCCCCTCGGGGTTGTTGGCCTTGACGGCCAGAAAAAAGCCGATCAGGCCGGCAATTATGGTGCCGCTCCAGTCGGCCTGCTTGCGACGGCGGTCGATAACGCGGTCGGCTATGAGCCAGACAACACACAGCAAAACACCTATAATCAGCATTTTGGGCGTCAGATGAAGACTGTCGACCCTGAAAATTTCAGGCCTGACATTCCACGTAATGAATCCGAGTGTCATACGAAAAAATCAAAGTTTTGTGGCCGCAAATCTACAAAAATCCCGCCAAACCACCAAAGAACACACCTTAATACAAAAAAATTTCGTAACTTTGCACTGATGAATCAGGTCACTCAGGCAGACATCAAAGCCGCCATGCAGCGGCTCGGCATCGTCGGCACTTCGCCGGCGCTGCTCGAAGCGGTTGGCCGCGCGTTGCGCGTGGCCCCGATTGACCTGTCGGTGCTCGTTATCGGCGAAAGCGGCTCCGGCAAGGAGTTCTTCCCCAAACTGATTCACTCCTACGGTGCTCGCAAGCATGCTCCCTACATCGCGGTGAACTGCGGCGCCATTCCCGAAGGCACAATCGACTCCGAGCTCTTCGGCCACGAAAAAGGCGCCTTCACCGGGGCTGTGGCTTCCCGCAAGGGCTACTTCGAGGAAGCCAACGGCGGCACTATTTTCCTCGACGAGGTGGCCGAACTGCCGCTCACAACCCAGGCCCGGCTGCTGCGCGTGCTCGAAACCGGCGAGTTCATCAAGGTGGGCTCCTCGACCGTGCAGAAAACCAACATCCGCATCGTGGCCGCAACAAACGTCGACATGGCCAAGGCGGTTGCCGAAGGCCGCTTCCGCGAAGACCTGTTCTATCGGCTCTCGACCGTGCAGATCAACGTTCCGCCCCTGCGCGACCGCGGCAACGACATCATTCTGCTGGCCCGGAAATTTGCCGCCGACTTTGCCGAAAAATATTCCACTCCCGAACTGCAGCTGACCGACTCGGCCCGCTCGCTGATGCTGGCCTATCGCTGGCCCGGCAACGTCAGGCAGCTCAAAAACGTTGTTGAGCAGCTGGCCCTGTTCGAGGCCGACGAACCCATTGACCGCGAGCGCCTTCATGCCTATCTGCCCGATGCGGTCTATTCGCCCGCGCTGGCCGGCCATGCCTCTGCCGCCGGCGGCGATGCCTACGCCCGCGAGCGCGACATGCTTTTCAACCTGATTTTTTCGCTCCGCTCCGAGGTCGACGAGCTGCGCGCCCGCCTCGGTCAGCCGATTGCCCAGGCACCAAAGGAAACGCCCCTGCTCCCTCATTTCGCCGAAAGCGCTCCCGCTGCTGCCGATGCTCCATTCACCCCCTTCACCGAGGCTACTCCCCGCTCGCTCGAAGACAACGAGCGCGAAATGATTCGCGAAAGCCTCGAACGCAACGGCGGCCGGCGAAAAGCAACTGCCGACGAGCTCAACATCAGCGAACGAACCCTCTATCGCAAAATCCGTGAATATGGCCTGGAGTAAGTGGAACAAATGGCTCATAACCGCCCTGCTCGCCCTGAGCGCCGGCGGCTGCATTCCGTCCTATAAGCTCAACGGGTCGGCGATTGACTATACTGTCTATAAAACCATTTCAATCGAAAACTTCCCCATTCGCGCCGCCCTGGTCTATGCGCCGCTCCAAGTAATGTTCGAAAACGCGCTGGTCGACTATGTTGAGCGCAACACCCGCCTGCAAACCTCGGTCGGAAACTCCAAGGCCGACCTGCAGATGGAGGGCGAAATCACCGGCTACTCGCTCTCGCCCGTCAGCGTCGGCGCCGATGCCTACGCCTCGCAAACCCGACTGACAATCACCGTTCGCGTGCGCTATATCGACAATCGTGTCGACGGCAAAGACATTGACCAGAGTTTTTCGGCCTACCGCAACTTCGACGCCAACGAAATGCTCACCGACGTGCAGGACCAGCTCTGCAACGAAATCACCCAAGAGCTTGTTGAACTGATTTTTAACGCAACCTTAGGCAACTGGTAATATGCTCACCACCGACGAAATCCGCCAATGGCTCAACGGCGTCGCTCCCGGCGCTGAACGCGTTGAGCAGCTCCGCGACCTGATGCCCTGGTTCGTGCTCCCCGCTGCGATGCGTCTGCGCAACGCCGCCGATTTGTCCGACTCCGAGCGGCGCGAGCTCGGTGCCCGCCTGGCCCTGGCCGCCCCCGACCCCGAGCAGATGGCTCTGGCTGCGAATTCCGACCTGGCGCTGGATTTGGCGTCGTTCTATCCGCTCGAGCTCCCCGCAACTCCCGACACCGCCGACACCATCGAAAAATTTTTAACAACCTACGGCGGCTCGTCGTCGGCCGACGACGAACTGCTCGAACGCCTCATTTTCAACCCCGCGCCCGACTATGCGCAGGTGCTTGCCCGCGAGGAGGAAATGAGCGTGCCCTCGCCCTCCGAAGCGCCCGAGGGGTCGCCCGATGCGCTTATCAACTCGTTTATAATCAAGAGCAAAGCTGCCGGAGGTCAATTCCCCGCCGCGGCCCCCGAGGAGCCTGCCGAGCCCGAGCCCAAGCCCGCCTCGGAGGTGCATAAACCCGCGCCGGCCGACGACTCTATGCTCTCCCAGAGCCTGGCCCAAATCTACATTAAAAAAGGCAAATATTCAAAGGCTCATGAAATTATAAGTCATTTAAATTTGAATTTTCCCGAAAAAAGTATTTACTTTGCAGACCAATTACGCTTCCTCGAAAAGCTCATGGCAATTGAGGAGCGCAAATCAATGCGTAATAACGAAAATAATAACTAACAATAAACCAAACGATTATGATTTACACCCTGGTTATAATCCTGACCATCATCTCCGCAATTCTGCTCATTGGCGTAGTGCTCATCCAGAAATCCAAAGGCGGCGGCCTCGGCTCAACCTTTGCCAGCTCAAACTCGATTCTGGGCGTGAAGCGCACCAACGACGTTATCGAAAAAGTTACCTGGTGGCTCGCCGGCATCATTTGCGTGCTCTCGATTCTGAGCGTGTTCGTGGCTCCCGCCCTCACCTCCTCGACCGCAATCCGCACCCACGTTGAAGCTCCCGCTGCTCCCGCCCTCGACGTTCAGCAGCCCGCTGCCGAACTCCCCGC
>CAZDVP010000032.1:0-15622 GCA_964508865.1 uncultured Bacteroides sp.
TTCTCAACACCGTTAAGGTAACCGAAATCGCCATCGTTGACGACGACCAGGTTTCCAAAGAAGACGAAGTTAAGAACCAGGAAGAACTCACCCAGACCGAAACTGCTTTCGGTGCATCTGACTTCGACAAGGGTACCGACGACGTAACAGTTGTTCGCGAAGTGAAGAACGAAGTCGTTGTTGAAGAAAAGAAAGCTCCCGAACCTGAAAAAATCTTCACCGCAGTTGAAGAATCACCTAAGTTCCCCGGTGGCGACGCCGAGCTCTACAAGTGGCTCAGCAAAAACATCCGCTACCCGGAAATGGCCGCTCAAAACAACATCCAGGGCCGCGTAACAGTGCAGTTCGTTGTTGAAAAGAACGGTTCCGTAGGCGAAGTTAAGGTGGTTCGCGGCAAGGACCCCGACCTGGACAAAGAAGCTGTTCGCGTCGTTAAGTCGCTGCCCAAGTTCATCCCCGGTAAGATGAATGGTCAGAGCGTACGCGTTTGGTACACTCTCCCCATCAACTTCAAACTCCAGGGTAGCTAATCTTCCCCACTTCCCTCATTGACTCATCAGCGGCGGCACCTCAGGGTGTCGCCGCTTCCTTTATGTTGAGTTTGCAACCGGGTTGCGGTTGCTTTTTCGTAACTTTGCACTCGTTATGGAAATCTTACAAGCAATTTGGGTCATTCTTTGCGAAATGGCTCCCTATATTCTCTTAGGGTTCCTCATTGCCGGAATCCTCGAAGTCTGGGTTGACCGTCAGACCATGGCGCGCCACCTGAGTGGCCGTGGCTGGAAGCCGGTGGTCAAGGCCGCGCTGTTCGGCATTCCGCTGCCGCTATGCTCCTGCGGCGTGCTCCCCACTGCCGTTGCTCTGCGTCGCCGCGGCGCTTCGCGAGGCGCAACCACTTCGTTTCTGATTGCCACTCCCCAGACCGGCGTTGATTCAATCGCCGCAACCTATTCGCTGCTGGGGCCGGTGTTTGCCGTTTTGCGCCCGGTGGCTGCACTTGTGGGCGCCGCTTTCGGCGGCATGGCCGTTAGCCGTTTCACCGACGGCGACGATAAGGCTCAGGCGATTGCCGCCGACATCACCGAGCGCGAAGCTCCGCGCGGATTTGCCCGAAAGGCGCTCGCTGCCGTGCGCTATGGTTTCATCGACATGGTTGCCAGCGTTGGCGGCTGGCTGATTGTCGGTTTGCTCGTTGCGGCGCTGATAACCGTTTTCGTGCCCGACGAGCTCTTCGTAAGCCTCAACCGCTATCCGCTGCTGGCAATGCTGGCCGTTGTTGCCGTTGCTATTCCCATGTATGTTTGCGCAACCGGCTCGATTCCCATTGCCATGTCGCTGATGATGAAGGGCCTCTCGCCCGGCATTGCCTTCGTTATGCTCATGGCCGGCCCGGCTGCCAACTTCGCTTCGATTCTGATTCTTTCAAAAACCCAGGGCAAGAAAGCAACTGTTATTTATGTCGCCTCCGTGGTCGTGACTGCCATTGCATTCGGTCTGATGATTGACCTGATGATGCCGCGCCAATGGTTTGCGGTCAATGCGGTCGACGCGTGCTGCCATGAGTCGATCGGTTGGTTCCCCACGGTTTGCGCAATCGTTTTGATTGCCCTGCTCGTTTATACTCAGATTATTAACAGAACTCATAAACATCAACACACCCAAAACGATATGACACAGACTTTTAAAGTAACAGGCATGAATTGCCCCCACTGCCAGGCCAGCGTTCAGCGCGCAATTTCGTCGCTCCCCGGCGTTGAATCGGTCGACGTTGACATGCGCGGCGGCTCGGCCACGGTTGCCGGCAACGTTGACCCTCAGGCAGTTGTTAATGCAGTAACTGCCGCCGGCTTCAGCTGCTCGCTCTAAAGAATCAGGGCGCCCAGCAAGGCTCCGGCCGCGTCGGCTGCCAAGTCGGCCCACTCGGCGCCGCGTCCCTGGTGCATGGCCAGTTGCAGCAGTTCAATAACCCCTCCGAAAACCGCCACGGCTCCCGCAAGGACCAGACGCGGTTTCAGAGGGGCTTTTTGGTTACGCCAAATGTCGAGCCACGCGCAGAAATAGAGCCCGCCGAACATAATGGCGTGCACTATTTTGTCGGTGTGCTCCCAAAAGCTGATGTCGTTGTCGGGGAGCGGATGCGGAGCCAGCGTCAGGTAAAAAATGGCCGCCAGGCAAAGTGCGGTCAGCAGCCAGCGGGGCAGCTTCAGCAGCGGGTCGAACAGCTTCATTCCAGAGCCAGGCGTAAAACGTCGGCCACCGAGTTGACGTAGTTGAAGCTGATGCCGGCGAGGTATTCGGGCTTGATGTCGTCAACGTTGCGGCGGTTCTCTTCGGAAATGATGATTTCCTTGATTCCGGCGCGCTTGGCGGCAAGCACTTTCTCCTTTATACCGCCAACGGGGAGCACCTTGCCCCTCAGGGTGGTTTCGCCGGTCATGGCCACGCGCTCGCGCACAGGCCGGCCGGTCAGCGCCGAAACAATGGCCGTTACCATGGTGATACCCGCCGAGGGCCCGTCTTTGGGAATGGCTCCTTCGGGCACATGGATATGGATGTCGGCCTTTAGTCGCTCCGGGTCGATGCCGAGCTCTGAGGCGTGGGCCTTTACGTAGCGGTGGGCAATGGCGGCCGATTCCTTCATAACGTCGCCGAGGTTGCCGGTCAGGGTCAGCGCGCCGTCGCCTTTGCCTGCCGTGGTTACGGCTTCGATAAAGAGGATTTCGCCGCCGGCTGCGGTCCATGCCAGGCCGGTTACAACTCCGGGAATGCGGTCGGTTGAGTATTTGTCGTGGCTGTTGGTTTCAATGCCCAGCAGTTCGCGCAGGGCCGAGGGCTCGACCGGAAGGGCAAACTCCTTGCCGGCGATTTTTGCGCGGATATATTTGCGGAGCACCGAAGCGAGCTTTTTCTGCAGCTGGCGCACGCCGCTTTCGGCCGTGTAGTTGTCGATGATATATGAAATCGCGGTGTCGCTGACCGGGGCTTCGTCGGGATTGAGTCCCATTTCCTTGCGCAGGGTAGGGAGCAGATGCACGCGAGCTATTTCGAGCTTTTCTTCGGCCGAATAGCCGGTTAGCGAAATGATTTCCATGCGGTCGAGCAGCGGCGAATCGATAGTCGACAGGGTGTTGGCCGTGGTTATGAACAGTACTTCCGACAGGTCGAAGTCCAGGTCGATGTAGTTATCGTGGAACTTAACGTTCTGCTCCGGGTCGAGCACTTCGAGCAGTGCTGCCGACGGGTTGCCTTTGTAGTCCTGGCCGAGCTTGTCGATTTCGTCGAGCATGATAACCGGATTCATCACCCCCGAGCGGCGCACCGCGTCGATGATGCGGCCTGGCATGGCGGCTATGTAGGTGCGCCGGTGGCCGCGGATTTCGCTCTCGTCGTGCATGCCTCCGAGGCTCACTCGCTGGAACTCGCGGCCCATAGCGCGTGCAATGCTCTGGCCTAACGAGGTTTTGCCGACGCCGGGAGGGCCCACCAGGCAGAGAATAGGCGCGTGGCTGTCGGGCGAGTGCATCAGCATTGCAACCTGCTCCAGAACGCGCTCCTTGACCTTTTCGAGGCCCGAGTGGGTTTCGTTCAGCTCATTTTCGGCGTAGGTAAAGTCCTTGTTGCCTTCCGATTTGATTCCCCATGGCAGGTCGAGAACCGTCTGGAGGTAGGAATATTGAGTCTGAAAGTCGGGAGATGTCGGGTTCAGATGCTCCAGCTTGTTGATTTCGCGTGCAACCGCTTCCTTGGCCTGAGCGGGCATATCGCAGCCTTCCAGTTCCTGGCGGAAATGCTCGGTTTCGGAGCCTTCGCCGTAGAGTTCGGCGCGAATGGTTTCCATTTGCGATTCCAGAATGGCGTTGCGTTGGCGCTGGCCCATGCGCAGGCGGGCCCCTTCTTCGATTTCGGCGCGCACCTGCTCTTCGTCTTTCTTGGCAATGAGCCGGGCAATCAGTTCGTCGAGGCGCTCGCGTATGCTGTCGGCCTTGAGCAACCGGTAGCGGTCGCCAACGCTTATGGGCGCGGTAACGCACATTGAGTTGACAATCGCCGATTCCGACGGGCCTTTGCCTTTGCCGTTGGCAGTTGCCGGAAAGGCTTCCTGCACCGGCCCGAGCTCGTTGGCTTCCGACATGAGCTTGCCGGCATATTCCAGCCGCGACTTGAAGTCGCCGGTCAGTCGCGGTTTAGCCTCATGAACGGCAGTTGCCTGAACCGTAATCGAGTCGGCAACGGTGGTCTCGGCCGGAGCATTTAGCAGGATTTTGTCGGGATGACAAAGCACCATGGCCACGGCGTTACCGTCGGGTATGGGTATAATCTTAATAACCTGGCCCACTGCTCCGAGACGGTAGAGGTCGTCGAAGCGCGGATTGTCGACCGTGGGGTCCTGCTGGCAAACGATTGCGATTGCAGCATTGGTGCGCTCGGCAAATTCGGCCAGGCGGCGCGACGAGGGGCGCACTAAGTGTATGGGGAAAATCACGCCGGGAAACAGAACCAGATTGCGCGTCGGCAACACCGGCAGAGCCGAGTAATCTATTTCGGCGGAAAATTCTGTATTCTTGAGTTCAATGTGTCCTACCGACACTGTTTCTTGTCTGCTCATGAATAGAGTTCTTTATAGTCGTCAAAATATTTTCGAATTCTATCAACTTGAGAGCGCAGCAGATTTGTAAATATGAAAGAGCGTTTAACTTTCTCGATTCCAAAAGTATCGATGAGTTTACCGAAACTTGCATTGAGAAACACAGTCGACACGGAATCCTGCCCCGACATATCAAATTTCAGGGTTTCGCCTTTCGAAATTGCGGAAGAGGCAAAGTCAAAAACGGCATTTCCGGATTGGGCGTAGTCGCCGTATTGGTCGATGTATTGTTTAACTAAAATAGTTTGCATCTTTCTTAATTTTAAAGTTGGAATTCGTATTCGTTAACGTAGTCGGCGTCATCGAAGCCGTCGATTGGCAAATCAAAATATATTAGAGTGCCATGAAGATAGGATGGCTGTTTGATTGTGCGGGCATATTCCCCCACACCGTAGGAAACAAACAGCTCATCGCCGCTGATAATGGTTATTTTATTGCCGGTGCCTTCAATATTTGACACCACCGTGTCGAGTCCGAATCCTTTGTTGTGAGTATTGGATTTTGCTGAAACGCCGCGTCCTGTAGCCTTCATTATAAAACCATTGTCGGCTTCAATTCCCGCTTCCTGTAGCGAGCGGGGAATGCCGATTCCAAAATCGCAGAAGGCAATGTTGATTGTGCGGTTCTTTTCATCATAGTGGATATAGGAATACGCAATGTCTTCAGCGAAAGAATGGTCTGCTATGTTGGCATAGAGCTCATCGAGAATCACCTTTAACGGAGAGAGGTCTTTGCGGCAAAGATATTTGTTTTTAAGATATTCCGCAACGTGATTGCTATAAAACAGGCTGCCGGTTGCCGACACCCGCCAAAGGTTGAGATCTGCAGGGCTCTCGCTCTTTATGTGTCGCTGATCGGAGTTAAAATAAATGTCGAGGTGAAGTTGATTACAGAAGTAATCAATAACCCGATTGTTGGCAGTAATGGTTCCGGCCAGATTGTGTTTGCGCAGCATCGCAATCAAGCAACCCAGAAGCACAAGATGCACCGGGTGTAAATCTTCGGGATTGATATTGTCATCAATCGTTATGTTGATTTGCTTGGTAGCATATTTGCCGGTAGCGATGTTGCTTTGAACCTCGCAAATAGAGCGAATCCAGGCCAGACGATCAGCGTCACCAAAAATTATGCTGCACACGTTAGAAAATAATGCCCAGTTAAGAATATTTAGGGTGATCGCGTTGGGATTCGAACCCAAGACCCACAGCTTAGAAGGCTGTTGCTCTATCCAACTGAGCTACGCGACCCTTTGAATTTGTGCTTTAGCGACTGCAAAGTTACAAATTTTTTCGTAACTTTGCAGCCTAAGTTCATCAAAAAATAACCAAACAAGTCAAATTAGATGGAATTGAACCGCCTAACGGCCATTTCGCCGGTCGACGGCCGCTATCGCAACAAGTGCGAGCGCCTCGACGAGTTTTTTTCGGAGTATGCACTGATTCGCTACCGCGTAAGGGTAGAGGTTGAATATTTTATCGCTCTGTGTGAGCTGCCGCTGCCGCAACTCGCTGAGGTGCCTCACTCGGTTTTCCCGCTGCTGCGCGCAATTTACGAGAACTTCACCCTGGCCGATGCCGAGCGCATCAAGGAGATTGAAAGCGTTACCAACCACGATGTTAAGGCGGTTGAATATTTCCTCAAGGAAAAATTCGCGGCGCTGGAGCTCGATTCCTTCAAGGAGTTTATCCATTTCGGCCTGACCAGCCAGGACATCAATAACACGGCGGTGCCGATGAGCATCTGCGACGCCATTGTTGAGGTCTATGCTCCCGCAATCGACGCGCTGGTTGAGCAGCTCGAAGACCTTGCCGCCCAGTGGCGCGACATCAGCCTGTTGGCCCATACCCACGGCCAGCCCGCGTCGCCCACACGTCTGGGCAAGGAAATCATGGTCTACGTCAGCCGCCTGCAAACCCAGCTGGCCCTGCTGAAAACCACCCCCATTTCCGGTAAGTTCGGAGGCGCCACCGGCAATTTCAACGCCCACAACGTAGCCTTCCCCCAGATTGACTGGAACTCGTTTGCCCAGAACTTTTTGCGTGAAAAACTCGGTTTGGTGCGCGAATATCCCACCACCCAGATTTCGCACTACGACAACATGGCCGCGCTGTTCGATGCCCTGCGCCGCGTCAACACCATTCTGCTCGACCTCGACCGCGACATGTGGATGTATATTTCAATGAACTACTTCAAGCAGCGCATCAAGGCGGGCGAAGTCGGTTCGTCAGCTATGCCCCACAAGGTCAACCCCATTGACTTCGAGAACTCCGAGGGCAATCTCGGTATGGCAAACGCCCTGCTGGCTCATCTGTCTCAGAAACTGCCCGTTAGCCGCCTGCAGCGCGACCTGACCGACTCCACCGTGTTGCGCAACGTTGGTGTGCCGTTGGCCCACACTCTCATCGCCATAGCCTCGACTGCAAAGGGCCTGGGCAAGCTCCTGCTCAATGAGGAGGCGATTAACCGCGACCTGCAGCAGAACTATGCCGTTGTTGCCGAAGGAATCCAGACCATTCTGCGCCGCGAGGGCTATCCCAACCCCTACGAAACGCTCAAGGCGCTGACCCGCGTCAACACCGCCGTGACTCCCGAAATCGTCAACGACTTCATCGACTCGCTCGAGGTTTCCGACGCCGTTAAGGAAGAACTGCGCCAGATCACTCCGATAACCTACACCGGTCGTTGAACCAACTGCCCCCGCCGGGAGTTGTTATTATCAAATGGCTAAGATAACTAAACAAGAAGCGCTGGACTACCATAAGTATCCGCGCCCGGGCAAGATTGCTGTCGAGCCCACGAAACCCTACTCGTCGCAGACCGACCTCGCCCTGGCCTATTCGCCGGGCGTGGCCTATCCCTGCGAGGAAATCAAGGCGCATCCCGCCGACGTTTATGACTACACCGGCAAAGGAAACCTCGTTGCCGTTATTTCGAACTGCACCGCGGTTCTCGGCCTGGGCGACATCGGCCCCGAGGCCGGCAAACCGGTTATGGAAGGCAAGGCTCTGCTTTTCAAGATTTTTGCCGGGCTCGACTGTTTCGACATCGAGGTTGCCGAAAAAGACCCTGCCAAGTTCGTTGAGGTCGTCAAGGCCATTGCCCCGACCTTTGGTGGCATAAACCTCGAGGATATCAAGGCACCGGAGTGCTTTGAAATCGAGCGCCGCCTCAAACAGGAGTGCAACATTCCGGTTATGCACGACGACCAGCATGGCACCGCCATAATTTCCGCCGCCGGCCTGCTCAACGCTCTGGAAATCCAGAAAAAGAATATTGGCGATATCCGCCTTGTGGTTAACGGCGCAGGCGCCGCGGCAGTTAGCTGCACTCGCCTGTATGTGGCCTTGGGCGTAAAGCCGGAAAACGTTGTTATGTGTGACTCCAAAGGAGTTATCCGCGCCGACCGCGACAACCTCAATGCCCAGAAGCGCGAGTTCGCGACCAACCGCGACATCCACACTCTGACCGAAGCAATGAAGGATGCCGACGTGTTCTTAGGCCTGTCGGTCAAGGATGTGGTCACGCCCGAAATGCTTCTTTCAATGGCTGCGAAACCGATTGTGTTCGCCCTGGCTAACCCCGACCCGGAAATTGACTATGAGCTGGCGCTGAAAACCCGCCCCGATGCAATCGTGGCCACCGGCCGCAGCGACTATCCCAACCAGATCAACAACGTTTTGGGCTTCCCCTATATTTTCCGCGGCGCGCTCGATTGCGGCGCAACGGAAATCAACGAGGCCATGAAGCTCGGAGCCGTGCGCGCCATTGCCGCGCTGGCCAAGGAGCCGGTGCCCCCGGTGGTCAAAGCCGCCTATGGCGACGAAGGCAAAGGCGATAAGCTCACTTTCGGCCCCTTCTACATCCTGCCCAAACCGCTCGATCCGCGGCTGCTCACAACCGTTTCGCCCGCAGTGGCCCGCGCCGCTGCCGAAAGCGGAGTGGCCCGCCGCCCGATTACCGACTGGGAGGCCTACGACGAACGGTTGCACCACCTGATGGGCGTAGACAACAAGATGCTGCGCCGCATCCACGACGAAGCGCGCGCCGCTGCCCATAAGAGAGTTGTGTTCGGCGAAGCCAACACCGACAATACCTTGCGTGCCGCCGTGGCCGCCAAGGCCGACGGCATATGCCGCCCGATTCTGCTTGGCAACGAGGAGATGATTCGCAAGCGTGCCGACCGCCTCGGCCTCGATTTGACCGATATTGAAATCGTTAACCCGCGCCACGACAACGAAGCGCCCCGCCGCGAGCGCTATGCCGACCTGCTGGCCCGCAAGCTGCAGCGCCGCGGCATGACGCGTGCCGTTGCGATTGACCGCATGTATGACCGCAACTATTTCGGCATGATGATGGTTGAAACCGGCGATGCCGATGCGTTCATTTCAGGCACATATTCCAGCTGCGGTCAGAACCACGACATTGCCCGCGAGGTTATTGGCGTTCGCGATTCGTTCGGCAGCTTTGCCGCGCTGCATATCGTCAACACCCGCCGCGGCGTTTATTTCCTGGCCGACACGGCAATCAACGCCCACATGACCGACGATACGCTCTACGACATTGCCCGCCTGGCGCGCGAAACCGCCGAGTATTTTGCCCACGAGCCTGTAATGGCCATGGTCAGCAGCTCGAACTTCGGTTCGAGCGAGGAGCGCGAGGCAACCATGGTTGCGCGCGTTGTCAACCGCCTTCAGCGCGAGTTTCCCGAACTGCCGGTCGACGGCGAAATGCAGATTCAGAACGCGCTCAACACCGAGCTGCGCGACCAGAATTTCCCCTTTACGCGACTCAACGGTCGCCAGGTCAACACTCTGGTCTTCCCGAACCTCACGGCTGCCCACTCCTCCTATCGCCTGCTGCTCGAAATGGGCATAGCCGACGCCATAGGCCCGATTCAGATCGGTTTGAAAAAGCCGGTCCACTTCGTCAACGTCGACACTCCCGTGCGCGACATCATCAACGTTGTGGCCGTTGCGGTCATCAACGCAAGCTTCGCGCGCTGAACTACCCGAACAAAACAACTGAAAGAGGTGTTTTAACAATGAAAAGTTAAAACACCTCTAAATCTTTATTAACTATGAGTAATTCAAAAACTTTCGACGAAAAAAGATATCCGGGCGCAACTGTCGATGCTGCCGATAATGATCAGGAAAACCGCCGTTTGGAAAAGCAGGCTACCTGCAATCTGAACAACAATCCGCGTAATAACCCGGCATAACCCGCCCTTCAGCCCAGTTCGGCGATGCGGGCAACGTATTTGCCGATAATGTCAAACTCGAGGTTCACCACCGAGCCGACCTTGATGTCGCTGAAGTTGGTGTGCTCGAGGGTGTAGGGAATGATTGCCACACCAAAAGAACCGCGCTGCGAGTTGCAAACGGTCAGTGAAACTCCGTTGACAGTAACGGAGCCTTTCTCTACCGTGAAGTAACCGCGGCGTTCCATTTCCGGGTCGGGGGTATATTCGAAAGTGAATTCCACCGAGCCGTCGAGTTCCTTGCGGGCGGTGCAGCGGGCGGTGCAGTCAACGTGGCCCTGAACGATGTGGCCGTCCAGACGGCCGTTCATCAGCATCGAGCGCTCCAGATTAACTTTGTCGCCAACGCCGAGCAGACCCAGGTTCGAGCGACGCAGGGTTTCTTCAACCGCCGTTACCGTATAGGTTTTGTCGGCGGGATTGACCGACGTAACGGTCAGGCAAACGCCATTGTGGGCAACTGACTGGTCAACTTTCAGTTCGTTGGCAAACGAGGAGTTAACGGTCAGCTCCACATTGCCGTCTTTCGAGGTGGTAGCCACTACTTTGGCCGGTTCTTCAACTATTCCAGAGAACATAGATATTTTGCTTAATCGGTTAAATTTTTCGCGAAGTTAGTTTAAAATCGTCTAAGCGGCGGTTAAATGCGCGTTAATTATTGTTAATCCATGTGCAGATAAATTATCTTTTGCGTAACTTTGTTGCACCGAATCCAATTAACTAACCAAAATACTCGTAAGATATGTCAAAAGTTACAGTTGTAGGCGCCGGTAATGTAGGCGCAACTTGCGCTAACGTGCTCATTACGTGCGGCATTGCCGATGAAGTAGTTCTCATCGACATCAAGGAAGGCCTCTCCGAAGGCAAAATCATGGACATCATGCAGACCGCCAACATTCTTGGCGTGCAGACCCGCGCTAAGGGCGTGACCAACGACTACACCGCCACCGAAGGCTCCGACATGGTCGTTATCACTTCCGGCATTCCCCGCAAGCCCGGCATGACCCGCGAAGAGCTCATCGGCGTTAACGCCGGCATCGTTAAGAGCGTTACCGACCAGGTTCTTGCCCACAGCCCCAACGCCGTTATCCTGTGTGTTTCCAACCCGATGGACACCATGACCTACCTGATTCACAAAACCAGCGGTCTGCCCAAAAACAAAATCATCGGCATGGGTGGTGCACTCGACAGCGCCCGCTTCCAGTATTTCCTCTCCAAGGCCCTGAACGCTAACCCTGCCGAAGTTGAAGGCATCGTTATCGGCGGCCACGGCGACACCACCATGATTCCTCTGACCCGCTATGCTGCCAAGCGCGGCATCCCCGCATCGACCCTGCTCGACGCCGAAACCCTGCAGAAGGTTGCTGCCGACACCATGGTTGGCGGCGCTACCCTGACCGGCCTGCTCGGCACCTCCGCCTGGTATGCTCCCGGCGCAGCTGCAGCAAGCGTTGTTGACGCAGTTATCCACGACACCAAGCGCATGATTTCCTGCTCGGCTATGCTCGAAGGCGAATATGGCCAGAGCGACATCTGCATCGGCGTTCCCTGCGTGCTCGGCAAGAACGGTATCGAAAAAATCGTTGAATTCGACCTCAACGACGAAGAAAAGGCTCTCTTCGCTAAGAGCGCTGAAGCCGTTCGCAAAACCAACGCTGCCCTTGCCGGCGCCCTCTAATCCAAGCTGATTCTCTAAAATCTTGATTCGGGAGGCTGCGCCGTTCAGGCGCGGCCTCCTCTATATTTTTCGCTATGACTCGATTCCGGAAAATTTTGATTGTCGTTACCGCGGTTTTGCTTTTGTTGGTTATAGGCGCTGTTTGTGCCTGGCGCTACGTAACTTCGCCCTATCCGGGTCCGGAAGCTGCGTGGGTCTATCTTCCCAAGGGCTCGACGCGTCAGGCCCTGGCTGACTCGTTGCGCTCCGCTTTGGGCGACCGCACCGGCAGCCGCGTGGCAACTATCTATGGCGCAGCGGCCGGCGACGACGCTCAAATCTATGGCGCCTACCGAATCGAACCCGGTGCTTCTGCCAAATCGATTGCGCAGCGTCTGGTGCGCCACCGCCAAACGCCCGTGAGGCTCACGTTCAACAATGTGCGCACCATGCAGCAGCTGGCCGAGCGCATCAGTTCGCAAATGGATTTTTCGGCCGAGGAGTTCATGGCTGCGGCCGATTCGCTTTTGCCGGCTGCGGGATTCAAGTCGGCAGCTCAATATCCGGCCGCGTTTTTGCCCGACACCTATGAGTTCTACTGGTCGAATCCGGCCGGAGCTACGGTTGAGCGCCTGCTTCAGGAGCGCAACCGCTTCTGGAACGACGAGCGCCGCCAAAAGGCTGCCGCCATGGGCTTGAGCCCCGTTCAGGCTGCCACGATCGCCTCCATAGCCGAGGAAGAAACCAATAACCGCACGGAGCGCGGGGTGGTTGCGCGGCTTTATCTCAACCGCCTCCACAAGGGAATGAAGCTCCAGGCCGACCCGACGGTGAAGTTCGCCTTAGGCGATTTTTCGCTGAGGCGCATCCGGGGCGAGCATCTAAAGGTTCGCTCGCCATATAACACCTATAGCGTCGAGGGGTTGCCGCCGGGGCCTATCCGTGTGGCCGAGGCCGCAACGATTGATGCGCTGCTGAATTCGCAGCCCCATAATTGGATTTACATGTGCGCCAAAGAGGATTTTTCGGGTACCCATAATTTTGCGGCCGACTATGCCGCCCATATGGCCAACGCCCGCCGCTATCAGCGTGCGCTCAACGCACGCGGAATCAAATAGACTCCGGACTGCCGAAATATGTTGCCGCCGAAACGCGGTTCTCGCCCTCCAGAGTCTGGTAGGTCTGAATAATGGCGCGCAGCAGCGAATCCATTGGCGCCTGCAGCGGCTGGCCGGTGTTGAGCAGATTTGTTTGCAGCAGCGGGTCGGCCTTGAGGTCATAGAGCCCGCGGGTTTGCCAGTCGTCGGTGTTGAGCTGAATAACCATGTTGCCCATCATCAGCTCCGGAACGTTAGTCCAGCCATTGCCCACGGCTCGCGGCTTTGGTCGAAGGCGTTGCGTCCGAAGGCAAAGAAAGGCTTGTCGTGGCCCATCAGGGCGAGCAGCGTCGGCATCACGTCGATTTGCTGCATCATTCCGGGGCGGACGCCCGGCTCGACATCCCGGCCCGACGGATCGAAAATTATTATCGGAATGCGGGCCTGACCGACCGGAGTGTTATATTGAGCGTGCTCGGTGGGGTGGAGGAACGCGTGGTCGGCCGACAGGACGAAGACTGTGTTGTTATACCATGGCTGGCGCGATGCTTCGTCGAAGAAGCGTCCCAGCGCCATGTCGGCGTAGCGAATAGTGGGGTAGACCTCCAGGCCCGGCTCGGGCGGAAACCGGTCTTTATAGCGCTCGGGAACCACGAACGGATGATGTGACGACAAGGTGAACACTCCCGCCATAAAAGGCTGGCTGAAAGTCGACAGCGTGTGGCAGAAATATTGCAGGAACTCTTCGTCCCAGATGCCCCATGAGCCGTCGAAATCGTTCATGCCGCCGGTTGCCGGGTCGGCGCAATATTCAGTCAGTCCGAAGTAGCGCTTGAATCCGCAGTGGCGCGCAAAACCCTGCAGGCCGAGCGATTCATTGTCGGCGCCGTGGAAAAACGCGGTTTCGTAGCCCTTTTGGTTGAGGATTGCCGGCAGGCCTTCGATGCGGTTTTGGCCGTGGAGGCTAACAACGAAGGAACCATCCATGCGCGGAGTGGAGGCGAACACCGAAGGCATGGCGTCGATCGAGAAGCCGGAGTTGCTGAAAGTCGATTCGAAGCGGCACGACTTGGCTATGATTGAGTCGAGATTGGGCGTGTAGCCCTTATATTTTCCGCCGTCGATGTCGGGGTTGAGTAACCCTGAAAATTCCTGCGAGAAGCTTTCGAGAAGAATAATGACGATGTTCTTGCCGTTGAGCGGACCGGGCGTTGCCGAGCCGGCGTGGAGCGGCGAATAAACGGCGAGCATTTCGCTCTCCGAATCGTAGAAGGCCGGCATTTTCGGGGCCTGGTGGCCTAAGGTGCGGATAATTGAAAAGGGAGTGTTGAGAACCACTGCCGCATCGGCCGGCGCTACGGCATAGCGCTGCGCAAAGTTGACCGACATGGGCCGCTGGAAGCGCGACGGCCAGGAGCCGCGCACACCCGAAATGAAAAAGAATACACTCAGGCCCAGGCAGATGCTCATTGTTGAATAATAGCGCCTGGCCGGAGCTTTGGCCAGCTGCGGAACCACCGGCTGCAAATAGAAGCGCCAGAGGCACCAGACCATGGCGGCAAACAGCAGAACCAGATACCAATGACTGATAACCTCAACGCCGACAATGCCGGCAAGGTTATTTTCGCCGCCGAACTCGCGGAAAATCGACGCGTTGGTGCGCGCCTGGCGGAAGGGGAAGAACACCGTGTCACACAGGTTGGCCAGCAGCAGAATTGAGTTCAGAACAACGTAGGTTATGCGCTGGACCCTGAACCAGCCGCCGCGCTCCTTGAGCCGCAGCGGAAACAGAACCATCAGCAGCCACAGGGCGTTGCCATACATTATCGCTGCCACATCGAAGCGCAGGCCGCCAACAAACATCAGCCACAGGGCGCGGCCGGAATGGGTGAATTGCGCGGAGTTTTCGAGGAAGAACACCGCCCGGGTCAGCATCATCAGCGCCGCAATGAGCAGCAGATCGGCCAGGCAGCGGAGCAGCAGGCTATTAGAAATCTTCAAGTTCTTCATCTTCTTCGTCGTCGTCGATGTCGTCGTCGAAATCGAAACCGTCGTCGGCCCAGAGGTCGGAGGTGAATGAGGCCAGGTCGCGGCCCTCGCGTTTGGTAGGGCGGCCGAGGCCTTTGCGGCGGTCAATGAAGCCGCTGATGCGCACAACGTCGAGCAAATCCAGTTCGCTCTGCGGGGTGATGTTTTCCATATAGTCGGGAACGAGCTTGGCTCCCAGGCGGTTTTGGGTGCATTGCAAAACGCGGAATGAGTAGGTCACGGGCGGTTTGCGCACTTTAACCACGTCGCCCGGCTTGACCGTGCGCGAGGGCTTGACCAAAACGTCGTTGATCATAACGCGGCCTTTCTTAACGGCATCGGTTGCGATGGTGCGCGTTTTGAAAATGCGCACTGCCCAGAGCCATTTGTCGATGCGTGCTTCCATTTGTTGGCTTTTACTTGTTGTTGAACTGACACATGGCGGTTTGAATGCCGGCGAGCACAAAAGTTTTTATGGCGTCGATGGCAACTTCGATCCGCGGCTCCAGAGCCTTGAGGTCGTCGGCCGAGAATTTGCTCAAAACGAAGTCAATCTGGTGGCCGCGCGCAAAATCATTGCCTATGCCGAAACGCAGGCGCGGATAGGCCTGGGTGCCGAGCATGGCGGCAATGTTTTTCAGGCCGTTATGGCCTGCGTCGGAGCCTGAGCCCTTAATGCGGATTGCGCCGAAGGGGAGAGCCAGGTCGTCGACGAGAATCAGAATGTGGTCAACGGGGATTTTTTCTTTCTGAGCCCAGTAGCGCACCGCTTCGCCGGAGAGGTTCATGTAGGTCGACGGTTTGAGCAGAACGAGCTGCTTGTTTTTGATGCGTGCGTAGGCTACGTCGCCGTAGCGCTGGGTGGAGAAAGAGATATTGGACCCCATAGCCATGGCGTCCAATATCATAAATCCTATGTTGTGGCGGGTCTGGTGATA
>CAZDVP010000033.1:0-15617 GCA_964508865.1 uncultured Bacteroides sp.
CGGTCTGGCCGATGCGTCCGTGGCCCCCGGGCGGCGCGTTGTTTCCGGCCAGGTTATGGGCCGCACCGCCACCGACGGCCGCCTCGAGCTCAACGTGTGGCACCAGGGCCGCCGCCAGCCCCTCGCTCCCCTCCTCAAACTCTAATCCCGTAGGAATAAATATTAGAGGTCGTGCCCGATTGGACACGACCTCTTTATGTTAAATGATGTCAAGTCAGGTTATTTGACGGCGGCGATGCCGGGGAGGATTTTGCCTTCGATGGCTTCGAGCAGTGCGCCGCCACCGGTGGAAACGTAGCTTACTTCGTCGGCCAGGCCGAATTTGTTGACGCAGGCAACTGAGTCGCCGCCGCCAACGAGCGAGAAGGCACCGTCTTTAGTGGCTTTTACGATTGCGTCGGCAATTGCGCGGGAGCCGTCGGTGAATTTTTCGAATTCAAACACGCCTGCGGGGCCGTTCCAGAGAATGGTTTTGGCGGGGAGAATTGCGTCGGCAAAGGCCTTGCGGCTTTCGGGACCGGCATCCATGCCTTCCCAGCCTTCGGGAATGTTCATTGCGGAGCAGATCTGGGTGTTGGCGTCGTTGGAGAAGGCGTCGGCGGCTACGCAGTCGGTGCCGAGCACGAGGTTAACGCCTTTTTCTTTGGCTTTCTTCATGATGTCGAGAGCCAGGTCGAGTTTGTCGGTTTCGCAAATGGAGTTGCCAACGTTGCCGCCCATGGCTTTGGCGAAGGTGTAGGTCATGCCGCCGCAGAGAATCAGGTTGTCAACCTTGTCCATGAGGTTTTCGATGATGCCGATTTTGGTCGACACTTTCGAGCCGCCCATAATAGCTGTAAAGGGGCGCTTGATGTCGGAAAGGATGTTGTCAACAGCCTGCACTTCTTTTTCCATGAGGTAGCCGAGCATTTTGTCGTCGGGCTGGAAGTAGTCGGCGATAACGGCGGTTGAGGCGTGTTTGCGGTGGGCGGTGCCGAAGGCGTCGTTAACGTAAACGTCGGCGTAGGAAGCGAGCTTTTTGGCGAATTCCTTCTGGGCGGTTTTCATTGCCTTTTTGGCTTCTTCGTAGGCGGGATCGGCTTTGTCGATGCCAACGGGTTTGCCTTCTTCTTCGGGGTAGAAGCGGAGGTTTTCGAGCAGCAGAACCTGGCCGGGCTTGAGGGCTGCAGCCTGGTCGGCGGCGTTGGCGCAGTCGGGAGCGAATTCAACGGGAGCGCCCAGAGCTTTGGCAACTACGTCTTTGATCTGGCCGAGCGACATTTTGGGGTTCACTTTGCCTTTGGGTTTGCCCATGTGGCTCATGATGATGAGCGAGCCGCCGTCGGCGAGGATTTTTTTCAGAGTGGGGAGAGCGCCGCGAATACGGGTGTCGTCGGTAACGTTGCCGTTTTCATCGAGGGGCACATTGAAGTCAACGCGCACAATCGCCTTTTTGCCGGCGAAGTTGTAATTGTCGATTTTCATTTTGGTTAAATTCTTGAAAAGGTTAAATGTTTGGTTTCTTTAAGTATGTGCAAAGGTAGTGTTTTTTGGCGGATTCTCCAAATATTCGTAAATTTGCGGGGTATGAAAAGTTTTTTGATGATGGCGCTTGTGGCGTCGAACATAGTTATCCACCCGACGCCGCAGGTCATGGAGCAGCAGCCGGGGGCGATTGACATTTGTTTTCCGGCTATGAATATCGTTGGCAACGACAAAGGAGTCGAGCCCCGGTCGGGAGCTTATAACATCGTTATCGCGCCGGACACGGCCTATATCGACGCGTTCGACGATTGCGGCCTGTTCTACGGCATGCAGTCGTGGCTGCAGATTGTTGAGCAGACCGGCGCCGACTCGCTGCCGCTGCTAACCGTTCGCGACTGGCCGGAGCTGGAGCGCCGCGGCGTGGTTGAGGGTTTCTACGGCAATCCGTGGAGCCACGATGTTCGCCTGTCGCTCATCGATTTCTACGGCAAGAACAAGCTCAACACCTATATCTACGGCCCCAAGGACGACCCCTACCATTCTTCGCCGAACTGGCGTAAGCCCTATCCGCCGGAGCAGGCCGCCCGGCTGCGCGAGTTGGTTGAGGCGAGCCGGCGCAACTTTGTTGATTTTGTGTGGGCAATCCACCCCGGCAAGGACATTCGCTGGACCGAGGCCGACCGCGACAGCCTGGTGCGGAAGTTTGAGGCTATGTATGACCTGGGTGTGCGCTCCTTTGCCATTCATTTCGACGACATCGAGGGCGAGGGCACCAATCCCTACCGCCAGTGTGAGCTGGTTAACTATCTGACCGAAAACTTTGTGAAGGCCAAGGGTGATGTGTCGCCGATAATTGTTTGCCCGACCGACTATTCGCGCCTGTGGGCCAACCCGACCGAAAATGGCGCCAGCGCAATCTATGGGCGTACTCTCGACCCGGAGGTGCAGGTAATGTATACCGGCGATGTTGTGTGTTCCGACCTCACGGCCGACACCATGAACTGGTTTAACGCCCTGATTCGCCGCCCGGGCTACTACTGGTGGAACTGGCCGGTCAATGACTATGCGCGCAATCATCTGCTCATGGGGCCGGCGCTGGGCCTGGACCCGACGCTGACGCGCGCCGATGTTGCCGCTCTGGTCAGCAACCCTATGGAACAGGGCGAGGCCTCGAAGCTCGGCCTCTATGGCGTTGCCGACTATGCGTGGAATCCGGCGGCCTATGATGCAGAACGCGCCTGGGAGTATGGGCTGACGCAAATGATGCCCGCATGTCGCGAGGCGTTCCGCACGTTTGCCTTGCATAATGCCGACAGCGAAACGGGCTATCGCAAGCCGGAGTCGTGGACCGTTGAAACCTTCCGCATCGGCGACGGCAAAGCCTCGCGCTGCTGGCAACCGCTGATGGATGAGTTTCAGCGCATTGCGGCCGCGCCGGAGGCGATTCGCAAGGGGTGCACGAATCCTCGGCTGCTCAGCGAGCTGGAGCCCTGGCTGGTTGAGTTTGAGTTGCTTGGCCGCCGCGGCATTGCGGTTATGGAGCTGATTCGCGACTATAAGAACATTTCGGCCGAGGAGTTTTCCGAGCGCTGGCAGCAGGCCTACATGACCGCTCAGCAGCGCCGCAACTATCTGGCCCACAAGTCGGGCTCGCTGAGGTTGCAGCCTTTTATCGACACCGCGCTCGATGACCTTGCGGCCACCAATCAGATTCTGGCCCCGACGGCCAATCTTTAGCTGACTTGAACCTTGATTCCCGTTTCGGCGGCCACGCGGTCGCCAATCCGGCGCAGCTCGTCGGGCTCGATGCGTCGCAGCGTCGTGTCGGGCGTTTTGCGGTCGATTGAGTAGAGCATGATTTCGCGCGGAGCAATGGCCTTGTAGGCGCTGATGAGCGCGCTGATTTCGGCTTCGGTGGTGTTGTCGAGCTCCGGGCCGCGCAGCAGCATGGTCTGGATTATTCCGCTGCCGCTGAACTGCTTGAGCTGCTCAATAACGCTCTCAACGGTGAATGCCGCCGATGTCGGGCGGTCAATTTTGCGCATGGTGGCCTCGATGGCAGAATCGAGCTTCAGAATGTTGTTGTCGACCCGGCGCAGAGCCGCGCAAACCTGCGGCGACTGCAAGCGGGTAGAGTTGGTGAGCACCGAAATCTTCACGTCGGGGAAAAACTCGTTGCGCAGCGCAATGGTGTCGTTGACTATCCCTTCGAATTCCGGGTGGAGCGTAGGCTCGCCGTTGCCCGAAAAGGTGATAACGTTGAGCGGCTCATTGTTTTGGCGCATCGATTCGAGCTTTTGGCGCAGCAGGGTGCGCACCACTTCGCGCGGGGGCAGGCCGGCGCGGCCGGTGCCCTGGGCGTTGAATCCCGCTTCGCAATAGAGGCAGTCGAACGAGCAGACCTTTCCGTCGGCCGGCGAGAGGTTCACTCCGAGCGACACGCCCAATCTCCGGCTCCTGATGGGGCCGAAGATTGTTTCGTGGAAAAGAATGGTTTGCACGGGGTTAGCTGTGGGTTCAGTTGAGTTTGGCCAGGGCGGCGGCGATGCGCTCCATGGCGCGGGTAATGTTTTCGTCGGAGGTGGCATAGCTCAGGCGAATGTAGCCGGGAGCGCAGAATGCGGCGCCGTCGACCGTTGCCACATGGGCCTGGTCGAGCAGATAGAGCGCCAGGTCACCCGAGGTTGCAATCACCTTGTTGCCGAACTTCTTGCCCAAAAATGCGCTCACTTCGGGGAAGAGATAAAAGGCGCCGGTGGGTTTATTGACCTTCAGGCCGGGAATTTTCGAAGCCAGGTCGACCACCAGGTCGCGGCGGCGCTCAAAGGCGCGGCGCATTTCTTCAACGCACTGCTGCGAGCCGGTGTAGGCGGCTTCGGCGGCTTTCTGGGCAATCGACGAGCAGCCGCTGGTGTACTGGCCCTGAAGCTTATTGACCGCCTTGGCCAGCCAGAGCGGGGCGGCGCAGTAGCCAACGCGCCAGCCGGTCATGGCGTAGGCCTTTGAAACGCCGTTGATAATCACCACCCGGTCGGCAATTTCGGGGAAGGAGCCGAGCGAGCGAATCGGTTCGCCGTAGTTGATGTGCTCGTAGATTTCGTCGGCCATGACCAGGATTTGCGGGTGGCGGGCCAGAACGTTGACCAGACCCTGGAGCTCCGAGGGAGTGTAGACTGCGCCGGTGGGGTTCGAGGGGGTGCAGAGCAGAACCATGCGGGTGTTGGGTGTAATGGCGCTTTCGAGCTGCTCGGGGGTGATTTTAAAGTCGTTTTCAATTCCGGCGGGGAGTTCAACGACCTTGCCCTCGGCCAGTTTCACCATTTCAACATAGCTGACCCAGGCCGGAGTGGGAATAATCACTTCGTCGCCCGGATTGATTGCGGCCAGGATAACGTTGCAGAGCGCTTGCTTCGCGCCATTGCCAACAACAATCTGCTCCGGAGCGAAGCCAACGTTGTTTTCCTTTTGCAGTTTATCGGCAATTGCCTTGCGCAGCGACATATAGCCGGGCACCGGTGTATAGAAGGTGAAGTTATCGTCGATAGCTTTTTTGGCGGCCTCCTTGATATGGGCCGGAGTCGGGAAGTCGGGCTCGCCGACGCTGAGGTTTATAACGTCAACTCCCTGAGCCTTGAGCTCGGCGCTTTTCTGGCTCATGGCCAGGGTTGCGGATGCTGCCAGCGATTGAACGCGGTCTGAAATATGCGGTTCCATTTGCTTTTTATAGGTGTGGATGAATTAGTTGCGTGCGTTGCGGAAAATGCGGTTCCAGCGAATGCCCAGGAAGCCTTTGCCGTCGGGGTCGAAGCTGATGAGCACCCGCTCGGGGCGACCAACGATGTGGTCCTCGGGCACGAAGCCCCAGAACCGGGAGTCGAGCGACTTATGGCGGTTGTCGCCCATCATGAAATAATAGTCCATTTCAAAGGTGTAGTCCCCGGCCGGTTTGCCGTCGATGTAGGCCTGGCCGTCGCGCCATTCGGCGGCGTGGGGCTCGTAGTGGTCAATGGTGTGGCCATAGGTTGCCCAGCCGTCGGCGTCGAGCTTAACGGTCATGCCTTTGGCGGGGATGCGTATGGGGCCGTAGTCGTCGAGCGTCCATCCCGCTTCCATCGAGGTTGCCAGTGGGAAGAGGAAGTTATCGTAGGGGCTGAACGTGCAGCGGCTGATTGCCAACACTTCCGGAACTTCCTGCAGCCGGCGCAGCGATTCGGCGGTCAGCGGCACTCCCTGGCTCATATGGCTCGCGGGATTATCCACCCGGTCGGCCTCGCTGACTTCGAGCATATCCCAGAAGTCGGCCCGCTGCTGAGCGGTCATCTGGGGCCAGCGCGAGTGGGTGAAAGTGTAGTTATACTGAACGTGTTCGGGCGCGGGCATCAGTTGGCCGTCGTTGTAGATTTCGCCGTTGCGGATTTCAAACGTCTGGCCGGGCAGGCCGACGGTGCGCTTAACGTAGTTTTCGCGGCGGTCGACCGGGCGGCCGATAACCTCGCCGAAAATCTGCGGATTCGACCTGATGTAGGCCATGCCATAGCGGCGGGCCTGAACGTCGCGCTCAATGGCGTCGCCGGCCGGAGCGGGGGCCACTCCCTGTGCAATCATCTGCTCGCCGATCATGCGCGAAAGGGCGTAGATGTCGGGGTTCTGCTGCTTCAGGGCAACAGTGTCGCCCGCGGGGAAGTTGAACACAACGATGTCGCCGATCTTAATCGTGTCGTAGCCGGCCAGGCGATGGTAGGCAAACTGCGGTTTTTCGATGTAGCTGCGGGTGTTGACCACCGGCAGGGTGTTTTGCGTCAGCGGGAAGTGAACCGGAGTCATCGGCACCCGTGGGCCATAGGCCATTTTGTTGACCCAGAGGAAATCGCCGGTCAGCAGTGTTTTTTCGAGCGACGACGACGGAATCTGGTAATTCTGACCTACGAAGGCAAACACGAAGTAGACCAGCACCAGCGCGTAGACTATGGCATCGACCCAGCCCATAACGGTGCGCACGGCGCCGGACTTCGATTTTTTCCACCAGGTAAAGGGAATGTAGCCGGTAATGTAGATGTCCAGCAGCAGGAGCCACCACAGCAGCACCCACCAGTTTTGCAGCCACACAACCCAGGCCAGAAACACCAGCGACACCAGCGTGAATCTCACCCAGCGGGTGGGACGGTTGGCGGCCACCCGGCCCTTAAAATCTTCAAAAAACGTATTCATTTTATCAGTTCGTTCATCATTTCGTTGATGGAGTGGTAGCCTTGGCGGCCGGCGAGCCATTCGGCAGCCATGACAGCGCCCAGGGCGAAGCCCGCGCGCGACTTGGCCGAGTGTTCGATGCTGATGCTGTCGACCTCGCTCTCCCAGGTAATGCGGTGAATACCGGGCACTTCGCCGTGGCGAACGTGGTTGATGAGCAGCTTTCCGGGCTCGGGCTCCTCGCTCCAGCCGTCGATCCGCGGCGAGGTGGCGACTATCTGGTCGGCGAGCATCAGGGCGGTTCCGCTGGGGTGGTCGAGTTTGTGGATATGGTGCGTTTCGGTCATGTCGGGCGTGTATTGCGGAAACTGCGCCATGATTCGGGCCAGATAGCTGTTGACCGCAAAGAAGATGTTGACGCCCAGCGAATAATTGCCGCTCCACATCAGCGCGCACCCTTGGGGAATTGCCCGGCGCACGCGCTCGAGTCCGTCGGCCCATGCGGTGGTGCCGCTAACAACCGATACCCCCTGGGCCAGCGCGGCCGAAACGTTGGCCTCGGCCGCCGAGGGCACGGTGAATTCTATGGCCACATCGGCGCTGCGAAAGGCTTCGGAGTCAATCCGCACGTCGGTGTCGCGGTCGACTATGGCAACTATTTCATGGCCCCGGCTCAGGGCAATCTGTTCAATCATACGGCCCATTTTGCCGTAGCCTATAAGTGCAAGTTTCATCGTCGGCAAAGGTACGGAAAATTCCGCCAACTCCCAAAAAAAGTGGAATTCTTTGTCGTAGGCTTGTTCATTTCGGGAATAAATCGTAAATTTGCGGCTAATCTTTACCTATTTATACCAAAAAATCTCAATCATGAAGCGATCCATTCTTCTGGCTCTGATCGGCGGCGCCGCCCTGACGGCTTCGGCTGACTATGCCCTCAACTTCCCTGAAAACACGCTGCAGTTTGCAACCAATCCGGCGCGTTATCTTTCGGGCGTTACTTTCGGCTCAGCCTCGCTGCCCGAGCAGTATCTCAACGTCAGCCAGAATCCCGGCGGCGATCTTTATCTCGACAAAACCTCGCAGGCCATTGTGCTCATTGCCGGCCAGAAGGTGGCTATCGCAGTTGACTGGGCCGGCAACTGGATGAACTCCTATGCCTATATCGACTGGGGCAACAACGGCGAGTTCAACGTTGAGATGGGCGAGGACAATATGCCCATTAAGCCCACCGACATTATCAGCTACTCCAACTATCAGGGCCTGAACTCCGCAGGCGACGAGGCCGTGAACCCCGCAACGGGCCAGAAGGGCAACACCGTTTATCTGCCCGACTTCGTGGCCGAGAGCAAGCCCGGCACCTATCGTTTCCGCGTTAAGATTGACTATAATAACGTTGACCCCGGCGGCAATGTTGTTTACGTTGAAGGAACTGACAAAATCGACGACCAGAAGGGCGTTGTTTACGGCGGCACGATTGCCGATGCAACAGTGGTTGTTATCGAGCCGTTCAGCAGCGTTAACCAGCTCAATCTGGTCAGCGAACATGGTCCGCTCGCCGCAACCTATAATGAGGTTGACGGCACCGTTACCATCAGCTGCACCCCCGACGAGGGCTATTTCCTCGATGCAGTTGCCGTTACCCACAGCATTGCGCTGCCCGAGGGCGTGGCCCTGGCCGATGCAGCCCTGGGCGCTCCCGTCAGCTATAGCGCGGCCGGCGGCGAAGTGACCATTCCCGCCGCAGCCCTGACCGCCGGCGCAACCATTACCGCCAAATTCATCGACTCCGCCCAAATGAGCGGCATCTGGGAGTATCCCTCGACCATGACCGGCGAAAAGGCCGCCAACGAAGGCATCACCGCACTGACCGTCAATGACTCGATGATTGGCGTGAACACCATTCAGCGCCACTATTTCCTTGACCGCGCATTCAACGTTTTGGTTGGCCAGCCGCTGAAGCTCAGCTGCGCATATAGCGGCCCCGCAACCAAGTTCAGCCTCTATGTCGACGCCGAGCAGAAGGGTGAGTTCACCACTCCGATCGCAACTGCCGAAACTCCCGCCAAGATGGGCGAAGTGAAGCTGCCCGCCTCGATGACCGCCGGCGTTTATCGCGCACGCCTCCTTGCCGAAGGCGACTGCGAGGTTGACTTCCTGCTCAATATTTATAACTCCAAGATTTCCTATCGCCCCTATGCCCTAAACGGCCTGATTCTCGACGGCGCCGGCAAACCGATGCTCGAAACCTACAACGCCCTGCAGGCTATTTCGCTCACCGTTAAGCCCGCTCTGGAAGGCTTCGCCACCGACACCGTTATTGTTCGCCACGGTCAGAACCTCAACAACTCGGAATATATTCAGGGTAACCGCCAGTGGGCTGACGCCGTGCTCCCCATCGACGCCAACGGTAAGGTTGTTATCCCCGCCGAGCTGGTTAACGGCGACGTTGCCGTCTATGCCCTGTTCGGACAGCAGGAAAACTCCGAATGGATCAAAATCTGGGGCGACGAATTCTCCGGCACCACCATGGACTCCAAGCGCTGGGTAACCCAGGGCTGGCGCGGCTCGACCTGGAACCGTTTCTGCTCGATGACCCCTGCCGGCCACAAGCTGGTCAACGTTTTCGACGACGGCTACTATAACTCCTACTGCTTCAAAACTCCCGAGGACGTTAAGAAGGCCGAACAGAACGTTGAGATGCTCTCCGGCGCCATTAACTCGTCGGGCCGTTTCACCATGACCTACGGCCGCATTGAAGCCCGCGCCAAAACCCGCAAGCACACCGGCAACTTCCCCGCATTCTGGATGATGCCCTCCGGCTCAACCCTTCCCGCTTTCCTCAACACCTGGCCCAACAACGGCGAAATCGACATCTGGGAGTCTATCAACGCCCAGGATGCCGTTCACACCACCATTCACTCCGGCTGGACCTACTGGCGCAGCAACACGTACAAGAACGAAGCCGGTAAGCCTGTGGCCTGGCCCGCTCCCAAGCAGAACTCGCCCGCCTCGACCAAGCAGACCGGTGCCAACATGGATCTCTGGCACGTATTTGCTCTGGAATGGGACGAAGAGGCCCTGCGCTTCTATGTTGACGGCGCTCTGGTGTTCACCTACTCCAATACCCACTACTACGAACCTGACTCCGAGTTCTATCTGGCCGACGTTTGCTGGCCCTTCAACAAGCCTTTCTACGTAATCGTTAACCAGAGCGTGGGCAATGGCTCCTGGGCAGCCGGCCCCGACGTGAACTTCGATTATCTGACCCAGTTCGACTATGTTCGCGCCTATCAGAAAAAGGGCGGTCAATACACCAACGTTTCCGGCAACAACGGCGACGACCCCAACTTCTATGTTCCCGCAACCAACGACCCCTATAAGTCGGCCATTGAAGAAGTTGAACTCCGAGGCGAAGAATTCGACGGCCCTGCCGTTTACTTCGACCTTTCGGGCCGCCGCGTCAGCGGCACTCCCTCGGCCGCCGGCGTTTACGTTCGTCAGCAGGGAGCCTCGGCTCAGAAAATCGTTATCCGATAAATGACTGAAAAAACCAACAAACCTACCAACGCAACCCGCACGCGCCGAATAATCAAGGCGCTGTGGGTTGCTTTCGGAGTCGGGGTGGCATTCGTTGCCCTGCTCTTTATTCTCGTTTATAACGGCGTTATCGGCTATATGCCCGACATTGAGAGCCTGAAGAACCCCACCGATAAATATGCGTCGGTGATCTACAGTGCCGACGGCCAGGAGCTGGGACGCTATTTCCGCCCCACGGGCAACCGCGTCTATGCCGACTATTCCGACATTTCGCAACACGTTATCGACGCGCTCATCGCAACCGAAGATGCCCGCTTCATGGACCATTCCGGCATCGACGCCAAGGCCATTGGGCGCGCGCTGACCAAAACGGTGCTCCTGGGTCAGCGCAACGCCGGCGGCGGCTCAACCCTGACCCAGCAGCTGGCAAAGCAGCTCTATTCGCCCGGCAGCTCCAACCTGCTCCAGCGCTCGATTCAGAAGCCTGTCGAATGGATGATTGCGGTTAAGCTTGAGCGTTTCTACTCAAAGGAGGAAATCATTAAAATGTATCTCAACCAGTTTGACTTCCTCTATAACGCCGTGGGCATCAAGTCGGCCGCGTGGGTCTATTTCGGCAAGGATCCTCTGGACCTGAACATCGAGGAGGCCGCAACCTTAGTGGGTATGGTCAAGAATCCGTCGTTCTATAACCCTATCCGCAAGCCCGAGCGCACCCGCGAGCGCCGCAACACGGTGCTGTCGCAAATGGAAAAGGGCGGCTATATAACCGCCGCCGAGCGCGACTCGCTGCAGGCCCTGCCGCTGACGCTCAACTACCACAAGGTTGACCATAAGGACGGCCCCGCGCCCTATTTCCGCGAGGAGCTGCGCCGCATGCTGGGAGCCAAAAAGCCGTCGCGCTCGTCGTATCCCAAATGGGACCAGCAGCGCTTTGTCGACGACTCCATAGCCTGGGCCACCAACCCGCTTTATGGCTGGATTGAAAAGAATCCCAAGCCCGACGGCTCGCACTACGACATCTATGCCGACGGCCTGAAAATCTACACCACCATCGACTCGCGCATGCAGCAGTATGCCGAAGACGCCGTTGTCGACCACCTCTCCAAAACCCTGCAGCCCGCCTTCTGGAAGGAGAAAAAAGGCTCCAAGTCGGCTCCCTATTCGTCGAACCGCGCCGAGGTGTCGGAGGCTGCCATTAAGTCTCTCATTGACCGCGCAATCCGCGACTCGGAGCGTTACCAGCGGCTCAAGTCCGCCGGCAAGTCGCAGGCCGAAATCGACCGCGACTTCAATGAGCCGACCGACATGAAAGTGTTCACCTACCAGGGCTGGACCGACACCGTCATGACCCCGCGCGACTCGATTCTCTACCATAAGTCCTTCCTACGCGCAGGCTTCATGGCCATGGACCCGCGCAACGGCTACGTGAAGGCCTATGTAGGCGGTCCGAACTTCTCGGCGTTTCAATACGATATGGTGTCGACCGGTCGCCGCCAGGTGGGGTCGACAATCAAGCCGCTGCTCTACACCTACGCCATGGAAGAAGGATTCACCCCTTGCGACGAATTCCTCAACGAGCAGCCCACCATCTATGACGCCAACGGCCGCCCCTGGCAGCCGCGCAACTCCGGCACCGCGCGCGTCGGCGAAATGGTTGACCTGCGCTGGGCGCTGACCAACTCCAACAACTGGATTTCGGCCCGGCTGATGGACCAGCTCTCGCCCGCAACGTTTGCCCATAACCTCCATAGCTTCGGCATCAATAACCACATCGACCCGGTGGTTTCGCTCTGTCTGGGCATCTGCGATGTGTCGGTCAAGGAAATGGTCACCGCCTATTCCGCCTTTGCCAACCGCGGCATGCGCACCGACCCGCTCTTCGTAACCTCCATTACCGATTCCAACGGCAACGTTATCAGCGAGTTCACCACCACCCACACCGAAGTGATTTCCGAGCGTGCCTACTGGCGCATACTCTCCATTCTGCTCAACGTTGTTGACTCCGGCACCGGCAATCGCCTGCGCCGCGCACCCTTCAACCTGACCGCGCAGATGGGCGGCAAAACCGGCACCACCAACTCCAACTCCGACGGCTGGTTCATGGGCTTCACCCCCGAGCTGGTCACCGCAACCTGGGTTGGCGGCGAAGAAAAGCCGATCCACTTCAACTCCATGGCCCAGGGCCAGGGTGCGGCCATGGCGCTGCCCATACTCGGCAAATTCCTGACCAAGGTCTTTGCCGACCGCTCGCTCAGCTACTCGCAGGACACCCGCTTCGAATTCCCTGCCGGCATCGACCTCTGCCAGGGCGAAGACGTTGGCGTCCTCACCGATACCTCCGCCGACGACCCCTCCGTCGACAACATTTTCGACTAATTCCCCCTAATCCCGTCTATTCATACTTGCTTGGATTATGAAACATAAAACCCTTCATGTTGAGAATTTCGGCCCCGTCAGCAATGCCACTGTTGAATTGCGTTCCGTTAATATGTTTATCGGCGAGCAGTCCATCGGCAAGAGCACTCTGGCAAAGCTGATAACCATTTTTACCGACAACATCAGCCTATGCAAGCTGATAAAGGGTGGCATGGTTTTATGGAATATTCAGCTGAAGGAATATAACCTCGACATTTATAAGGATGACCAATATGTTATCGCTTATGATATGGCCGATGGAGAGGATAAATTTCACATCGAGTTCAAGCCCGGTCACGTTTCGTTTTATCTGATGCGGGGCGAGGAGAAGATAACCGATGCTGATGCGGTTTCTCAGCATATCTTGAGACTGAAGCTCGCCAAACTCTATCACGAAGACGAGGTTAACAAGGCAATTGTGGAAAAGGAGGGCGCGGCGCTGCTCGAAGTGTTGACCAACTCAATCTATATTCCCGCCGAGCGCATTATCTATTCTGTCCTGACAAATCTGATGCCGGCTCTGGCTTTGGCAAGCTCTACAATTCCGAAGAATCTGCTTCGCTTCATGGTAGAGCTGGGCAACGCCAAGTCGGAGTATCCTGATTTTAATATTCAGATGCTCAACATCGCTTTCAGGCATGAGGCGTCCGACGACTCCATTGTGATCAGCAACAGCGATAAGGAGATTCCGATGAGCGCGGCTTCCTCGGGCATACAGTCGTTGGTTCCGTTGTTGCTGGTGCTTCACTATGCGATAACCAAGCGGGAATATTCGTCGTTCGTTATTGAGGAACCGGAGTGTAACCTGTTTCCGACCAAGCAGGTTGAGCTCCTCAAGGAGATACTCAGAACCGTTAAACATCCGACCCGAACGTTGACCATAACCACCCATAGCCCCTACCTGCTTTCGGCAATGAATAATCTGCTTTTTGCCGGAATGCTGACCGAGCAGTATGGCGACGGAATCAAAAAGTATGTTGACGAAGTAGTTCCTGAGGCCTACCAGCTGAAAGCGTCGGATTGCTCGGTTTACTCTCTGGGCAAGGATATCAACGGCGGAGAATATTGCCAGTCGCTTATGGATGCCGAAACCGGCATGATAGATTATAATTCTTTAGACGGTGTTTCGGAAGAATTGGGTGGCGAGTTCGAAACCTTGCAGACTGCTGTTGCCGCATTTTTGCGCAAAAGCACAGAAACCGACATCGCAAAATGAATTTCAGTCCGATTAAACGGCTAAGGCTTAAAACTGCCTATCAGGACCAGCAAAAGTTCAGCGATATTGCCTGCGATGCCGACTATCTTGCCGAATTGTTTGAGTGGACAGACCGCGGACTGATTTTTATTCACGACGATTCCGCCGCGGGCCACTCCCGCTTCGTTGCCGATACGAACGGCTTAGGAGCCGACAAGACCCTCAAAGTCGAAAACCGCAACCACCGGGAAATGTTTCTCTGGCACATCGACGGAGTGCTCTATAAAAAGGACAGCAAATGCGACTGTGCTCTGCTTTCAGATAGCCGCCTGAGTTTCATAGAGTTTAAATCAAATGCCGCGAACAATACCGAAACCGCGACCAAAGAGAACTACAAAAAGGCGACCTCTCAGCTAAAACTTACCCTCGAAGATGTTGGCAGCCGCTGCCACAATGCCGGCGTTGATCTGAAGGCTGCGGCCCTGGTCGATGCCTATGCCGTTTTCAACCGAACGGTTCCTGCCCATAGCGCGTATCAAAAGAAATTGGCAGCTCAGTTTCTCAAAGAAACCAAAAGCGTTTCGCTCTATTTCAGGAACAAAGCAGAAATCTGACTATTATTATTTTTTCGTTCGGGAAATTTTTTGTAACTTTGCCCCTACGAGAAAAGACTCTTTAATTACCCTTTAACCCCTAACTAACCAAAATGGTAAGCTACAAAGAACTCGGTCTTGTAAACACCAAAGAAATGTTTGCCAAGGCCATCAAGGGCGGCTACGCTATTCCCGCCTTCAACTTCAACAATATGGAGCAGCTCCAGGCCATCATCAAAGCCGCTGCTGAAGAAAAATCGCCCGTAATCCTCCAGGTTTCCAAAGGCGCTCGCAACTATGCCAACGCCACCCTGCTCCGCTACATGGCTCAGGGCGCCGTTGCCTACGCCAAAGAACTCGGCTGGGAAAATCCCCAGATTGTTCTTCACCTCGACCATGGCGACTCCTTTGAACTCTGCAAGAGCTGCATTGACAACGGTTTCTCGTCGGTTATGATCGACGGTTCGCACCTCCCCTACGAAGAAAACGTTGCCCTGACCAAAAAGGTCGTTGACTACGCTCACCAGTATGACGTAACCGTTGAAGGCGAACTCGGCGTGCTCGCAGGCGTTGAAGACGAAGTTTCGTCTGACCACCACACATATACCGACCCCGAAGAAGTTATCGACTTCGCTACCCGCACCGGCTGCGACTCGCTGGCTATCTCCATCGGCACCAGCCACGGCGCCTATAAGTTCACTCCCGAACAGTGCACCCGCAACGCCGAAGGCAAGCTCATTCCCCCGCCCCTGGCATTCAACGTGCTCGACGCCGTTATGGAAAAACTTCCCGGTTTCCCCATCGTGCTCCACGGCTCCAGCTCCGTGCCCCAGGAATATGTTGACACCATCAACAAATATGGCGGCAAACTGCCCGACGCCATCGGCATTCCCGAAGAAGAACTCCGCAAAGCCGCCAAGAGCGCCGTTTGCAAAATCAACATCGACTCCGACTCACGTCTGGCAATGACCGCTGCCGTTCGCGAAGTATTCGCCACCAAGCCCGGCGAATTCGACCCCCGCAAATATCTCGGCCCGGCCCGCGACGAAATGGAAAAACTCTACAAGCACAAAATCGTTAACGTGCTCGGCTCCAACGGCAAAGCCTAACCCACTCAAATCCTAAGATGAATAATAAGCGCCCGGCAATCAATGCCGGGCGCTTTCATTGTGGGTTAGAGGTTGCGGAGGAGGGTCCAGGCGAGGGTGAGGGCGATGAGGGCG
>CAZDVP010000034.1:0-15526 GCA_964508865.1 uncultured Bacteroides sp.
AGACAAAACGGGAGTCAGAATGAAAACGGTTTCGTAGTTGTTCATTTTGGATTTGGTTGGTTTAAAAATGTGAAAAATTGCTTTTTGAGCGCCGCAAAGTTACGAAAATTTTTCCACACCGCAAAATACTTTTGCAAATTGACCGCAAATTTGCCTCAACTAAAGGATTTTATTAACTTTGCCCGATAATTAGTCTTATTAGTCCTATTAGTCTTATATGACCTATAACAATGATAACTCCAACCGGCCGTTCCTCCCTTTGCGCGGGAATTATCGCTCGCTGATAGCTTTTCAGAAGTCAGAATGCATATTCGACATCACGGTTCTCTTTGCGCGCAAATATATTTCTCGGGGCGATAGAACTACGGACCAGATGATTCAGGCAGCGCGCAGCGGAAAACAGAATATTGCCGAGGGGTGCGCAGCTTCCACCACTTCGCGTGAAACGGAAATCAAGTTGCTCAATGTTGCCAAAGCTTCGCTTCAGGAGCTTTTGCTGGACTACGAGGACTACTTGCGAATAAATAATCTTGAGCAATGGACTTTCGGGAATCCACGCCTCAACAAACTTCGAGAAATCTGCACTTCCAACAACGATTCGGCCTATTATCGCCAGTTGTTCGATAAATGTACGCCGGAAATGGTTTGCAACCTTGCAATTACCCTGATTCATCAAGCCGACGTGTTTCTGCGCAGATTGATAGAAAGGGCAAAAGAAGATTTTTTGAAAGAAGGCGGAATTCGTGAGCAAATGACCCGAGGGCGCCTTGGGTACCGCAGTCGGGAAAAATGAGTACGCTGACTTTGTTCCATCCACCCCAATTCGGATGTTGTCCAAAAAAGTTTGTTTAAAATCCATTTATCTCGAAAAATTGTTGTAACTTTGTGTAGTTAATAAGAAAGGACTATCAATTATGGCAAGACCTATCAAAGAAACCCCTATTCTGACAGGAGAAGATGCTATCCGCTTTGAGGAAAGGATGAGAAAAGTGGAAAGCCTTACACCCGAGCAGCGCAACGAAAATACTCGAAAGCTCAAAGAAGCAGTTAAGGAGGCGAAGAAGTTTATTACTATATGCCTTTGAAATGAAACTTGTCAGACTTACCACCAATACTCCGATTGCAGACTTTGACTGTGGAGATTCGGACCTGAACAATTTTCTTGTCGAGGATGCCAAAAGCTTCCTCGACAAACGTATCGCCAACTCCTACATCCTTGAAGATGAAGGAAGCATTGCTGCGTATTTTTGCTTACTAAACGACAAAATAAGCAAACAAGAGGTCACTAATAATCAATGGAGAAGGATTAAGGACCGATTTCCTGACGGTAAAAAATTCAGTAGCTATCCGGCAATCAAGATTGGCCGGTTTGCAGTATCATCAAGGCATAGAGGATTAAAGATTGGCTCAAATCTATTGAATATCATCAAAGATTTACTTGATACAGATAGCAACTATTCTGCATTCCGCTTTATCACGGTCGATGCATACCTTTCCGCAATACCCTTCTATGAGAAAAACGGTTTTGTTAAACTGACTCAAAAAGAAGAGAATGACCACACCCGTTTGATGTTTTTTGACATGATGGAATTGAAGTAAATTTGCGGGTTATGGAATTTAAATTGGATTCTGCTTATAAGCCTACGGGAGATCAGCCGCAGGCTATCGAGGCCCTGGCCAAGGGGGTCATTGAGGGCACTGACGCTCAGGTTCTGCTGGGCGTTACGGGTTCGGGCAAAACTTTCACGATGGCTAACGTTATCGCGAAGGTGCAGCGCCCGACTCTGATTCTTTCGCACAACAAAACGCTGGCCGCACAGCTCTATTCGGAGTTCAAGCAATTCTTTCCGGAGAATTCGGTGCAGTATTTTGTTAGCTACTATGATTATTATCAGCCGGAGGCTTATATTCCGGGCATTGACCGATATATTGAAAAGGACTTGATGATCAACGACGAAATCGAGCGGCTGAGGCTGTCGACTGTTTCGGCGCTGCTGTCGGGGCGCCAGGATGTTGTGGTGGTCAGCTCGGTTAGCTGCCTGTTCGGCATGGGCAATCCGGCGGATTTCGATGCCAACGTTATTGAAATCAAGGTAGGTCAGAAAATCGGCCGCAATGACTTTTTGCGCCGGCTGGTCAGTTCACTCTATAGCCGCAACGAAGCAGACCTTTCGCGCGGCACTTTCAGAGTGAGGGGCGACACGGTTGAAATCCGCCTGGCCTATGAGGAAATCACGGTCAGGGTGAGCTTTTGGGGCGACGAAATCGAGAGCATCAAAACGGTGCACCCGACCGACGGCGTAAGCCTCGGGGCACACGATGTTTTCAAAATTTATCCGGCCAACCTGTTCGTTACGAGCCAGGAGCGCCAGAATGCGGCGCTGAGCCAGATTGCGCTCGACCTGGGCGAGCGCATCGGCGATTTTGAGCGGGAAGACCGCCTGCTGGAGGCGCAACGCATACGCGAACGCGTTACCTACGATATTGAAATGATTCGCGAACTGGGCCACTGCTCGGGCATCGAGAACTATTCGCGCTATTTCGACGGCCGCCAGGCGGGCGAGCGTCCGTTTTGCCTGCTGGACTATTTCCCGAAGAATTTCCTTACGATTATCGACGAAAGCCACGTTACGGTTCCGCAAATCCGCGCCATGTATGGCGGCGACGTTTCGCGCAAGAATAACCTGGTTGACTATGGTTTCCGCCTGCCCGCCGCGCTCGACAATCGCCCGCTAAAGTTCGAGGAGTTCGAGGCTATGGTTCCGCAAACGATTTATGTTTCGGCAACGCCGGCCGACTATGAGCTGGCGCGGGCCGAGGGTGTAATCGTTGAGCAGGTTATCCGCCCGACGGGCCTGCTGGATCCGATAATCGAGGTCAGGCCGTCGCTGAACCAGATCGACGACCTTATGGAAGAGATCCGCCTGCGCACCGAACAGGGCGAGCGCACGCTGGTTACCACGCTGACCAAGCGGATGGCCGAGGAGCTGAACGCCTACCTGCAGAAGTTTGACATCCGAACGGCCTATATGCACAGCGACGTTGACACAATGGAACGCATTAAGATTCTCGACGATTTGCGCGCGGGAGTCTACGATGTTCTCATCGGCGTTAACCTGCTGCGCGAGGGCCTGGACCTGCCGGAGGTGAGCCTGGTTGCGATTCTCGATGCCGACAAGGAGGGCTTTTTGCGGTCGCACCGGTCGCTGACGCAAACGGTTGGCCGCGCGGCGCGCAATCTGAACGGCCGGGTAATCATGTATGCCGACAAGGTCACCGACTCCATGCGCCAGACCATAGAGGAAACCGAGCGACGCCGCTCCATGCAGCTGGCCTACAACGAGGAGCACGGCATTACGCCGCAGGCAATCGTCAAGGCCCGCAACCGCATTGTCGGCATGGACCGCGACGCAATCGAAGACCTGACACCGGCCGGCCGCATCGACAAACCGGGCAGCCGCCGCACTGCCGCCCAGCCGCGCCCGCGCAAGGCCGAACCGCTCCCCTACGAGCAGGAATACACGGCGAGCGTCAACCTGGCGGCCGACCCTGTTGTGGCCTACATGACTCCGGTTGAGATGCGCAAGAACATCGAAAACCTGCGCCGCCAAATGATGGCCGCGGCCAAGAAAATGGACTTCCTCGAGGCCGCCCGCCTGCGCGACGAAATGCTGAAGATGCAAACCGTTCTCGACGGAAAGGAGGCAGCGGAATGATAGGCACCGATCGCTTTTTGCCCACTTCGGTCAAGGAAATGGAGGCGCTGGGGTGGGACCACGTCCACGTGGTTCTGTTTTCGGGCGACGCTTATGTCGACCACCCTTCGTTTGGCGCGGCGGTTATCGGGCGCACGCTGCAGTCGCTGGGGCTGAACGTTGCGCTGGTTCCGCAGCCGAACTGGCGCGACGACCTGCGCGATTTTAAAAAATTCGGCGCGCCGCGGCTGTTTTTCGGCATCTCGCCCGGCGCCATGGACTCGATGGTCAACCACTACACGGCGGCCCGTCGCCGCCGCCACGACGACGCCTACACTCCCGGCGGCCGCGCCGGCGCGCGCCCCGACTATCCAACGGTTGTTTACTCCGAGATTCTGCGGCGGCTCTTTCCCGACACTCCGATAATTGCCGGCGGCATCGAGGCGAGCATGCGCCGACTGAGCCACTATGACTACTGGCAAGACCGGCTGCGCCCGTCGATCATCATGGATGCACCGGTCGATATGATAATCTACGGCATGGGCGAAAAGCCGATAACCGAGTTGGTTCGACGCCTGCAGGCCGGCCAGCGTATCGGCGAAATCACCGACCTGCCGCAAACGGTTGTGCGCGCCCGCGCAACCGACATTCCCGCGGCCGACGAGCGCAACATTATTCTCAACAGCTATGAGCAATGCCTGGCCGACAAGCGGCTCCAGGCAGCCAATTTCAAGCACATAGAGCAGGAAAGCAACCGCATGGAGCCGAAAATCACGCTCTGGCAGCAACATGGCCGGCGCGCCGTCAGGGTCAACCCGATGTTTGCGCCGCTGACCACCGCCGAGGTCGACGCCACGTTTGACCTGCCCTTTACGCGCCTGCCCCACCTTCGCTACCGCGGCAAAACGATTCCGGCCTACGAAATGATCCGCCACTCGGTTTGCCTTCACCGCGGCTGCTTCGGGGGCTGCTCGTTCTGCACGATTTCGGCCCACCAGGGAAAATTCATTGCGTCGCGCTCGCAGGAGTCAATCATGCGCGAAATCGACGCCGTTACGCGCATGCCCGACTTCAAGGGCTACATTTCCGACATCGGCGGCCCGAGCGCCAACATGTATGGCATGGGCGGCAAAGACCGCAGCAAGTGCGCCAAGTGCCTCAGGCCGAGCTGCCTGCACCCCGCACCCTGCCCCAACCTGAACAACGACCACCGGCCGTTGACCGAAATCTACCGGCGGGTCAACGCGCTGCCGGCGGTAAAAAAGGCATTTGTTGGCTCCGGAGTGCGCTACGACCTGGCCATGGCTCCGTCGGGCTCGGCCAAAACCGACGCTGCCAACCGCGAATATATCGACGAACTGATTGCCAACCACGTCAGCGGCCGCCTGAAGATTGCGCCGGAACACACCGAGCCCCACGTGCTGGAGCTGATGCGTAAGCCGAGTTTCGAACTGTTCTATAAGTTCCGCGACCTTTTCGACTCGGCCAACCGGCGCCACAGTCTGCGCCAGCAGCTGATTCCATACTTCATTTCGAGCCACCCGGGCTGCCGCGAGGCCGACATGGCGCAGCTTGCGGCAACGACCCGCCGGCTCGACATGCACCTGGAGCAGGTTCAGGACTTCACGCCCACGCCAATGACGCTAAGCACCGAAATCTACTATACGGGCTATCATCCCTACACGGGCAAACGCGTTTACTGCGCCACCGACCCGAAGGCCAAGGAGGCGCAGCGTGCGTTCTTTTTCTGGTACGACCCGGCGCGCAGGCCGGGAATCACGGCCTCGCTTCGGCGCATTGGCCGGCCCGACCTGATTCAGCAGATTTTAGGCCGTTAGAGCAGCGAACGGCAGGCGGCTTCGTGGCGGGCAATCATGTAGATGAGAATCAGGTTGCCCAAAACGAGTTCGCATGCAAAGTAGACCCAGGGCACACCGCAAAGCAGAGTGACGGCAATGGTTATCGAGCGCCAGTTGAAGGTCAGGGCGTTGGCCCACTTCATCAGCGGCAGGCTCTTTTGGCGGAACTCGGCGGGGAGCTCGCCGCGGCGGCGCAGCTTCTGGGCGTTGGCGGTCAGGGCCTCCTGGCAGCGGGTGTAGCCCAGATAGAGGCTCTGAATAAGCCGGTCGAAGCCTTTGGCGTCCTTGAGCTTCTCGCGCAGGTCGGCGGAGTCGGAGAGCTCGCTCTTGCCGTTGACGACCTGAAGGTGCATCTGGCGATAATAGTCGGCCATGGCAGCCTGGAAAGCATGGCAGGCACCGGCGGCTACGGCCAGCACCCACACCACCCAGGAGTGGTTGGCGAACCAGTCGATGGTCAGATTGGTGCGCAGGCAGATGCAAACGTAGATTGAAATAAACCAGAAGTCGCCGGCCATGCCGTCGAGAATGCGGCCCAGAGGGGAATACTGCTTGGTCATGCGCGCCAGCTGGCCGTCGGCACTGTCGAACGAATTGGCGAGCACCAGCAGGAGCAGGCCGCAGATGTTGACCCAGATATTGACCGGGTAGAAGCAGATTCCGGCGGCCACACCTATAAATATGGAGGCGATGGTTATGGCATTGGGCGTGATTCCGAGGCGTTCGGCAAGTTTTGCCTCCGCAAAACCGATGCGGCGGTAAAAGTAAATGTCGATGTGCTCCTCGGTGTCGAGGCTCTTGAGGGTTGATTTGAAGTCGGTTTTGGTATCGGTCATTTTCGTAGAAGTTTGCGGGCATGGTTAGCCACGTGTTTGCATATGGCTTTAGCCGCCTGGGTGCGGCAGGGGGCAAATCCTGGCCAGTCGTTGAAGCAGACAATCACGAAGTTGCCCGTCGAGGGGTCGACCACGGCGTCGCCGCCATAGACCACCACGTCGACCGCGGCGGCGGCACGCTGACAGACCTGGCGCAGGCGCTCCTCGCTGAATGATTCGGGGGCGGGTTGTCCGCTGGAAAAATAGTAGTAAAAAAAACTGTCGGCCACGCCATAGAACTTCACGTGGAGCCCCGGGGCGTGGGCGGCGACTATGGCCGTAGGGATTTGGCGGATAAAGAATTCTGACAGGATTTCCTGCGCCTCCTGGGCGTGGCGCGCGCGGGCAACGTCTTCCTTATGAACGGTCTGGCAGTCGGCACGCTTGACCCAGAAGGGGCCAGGACCGAGCTGGCAGAGCTGGGAGCGGACGTCCTGGTCAGTTGCCACAACCAAGGTCGGGGGCATAGGAATGCCGGCGCGCTCAAAGAGGCGCGTCATCGGGCGGCGGGCACACTGGGCTATGGCCTGGGCCGAGTTGACCACCAGGCGGCCCGAGTCCTCGAGCGAGGCCAGGCGCTCAATGCTGCGGGGGTCGCGCACCATAGCCATGACTATGGCTTCGCGGGCAATGCCCGATTTGATGAACTGCTCTTCGCTGTAAACGTTAACCGTTACGCCGCGACGCCTCACCTCTGCTGCCACGGTATTCATTATCGCGGCATCGGAGGCAACGCTGTTGGGCGAGAAATGCGCGGCGCGCAAAATGGCGGCAACGCTGACAGTTGACATGGTCGGCTGAGGATTATTCGGCAGCCTGTTCCTGCTCGAGAATGAATTCGCGGGCTTCGATGAGGTCGTGGGGGCGGTCAACGTCGAACACCTTTCCCATTTCGTGGGCGCGCACGTCGAGGCCGCGCAGCAGCAGGGCGCGCTGGAATTCGCGCAGGCCGTTCACTCCGACTGCCATGGAGAGGTCAATAACGTCGCGGGCAGCGGGGCCGAGGCCGTAGATGCCGGCCGAAACGTGTTCGGCAGCTTCGGTGGGGAAATCGCCGAAGGCGTTGATGCGCATATCGGGGGCCACTTCGACGTAGAGCGGCTTTTCGTCATCGACGAAGCGGGTAACGCCCATAAGCACGTCGTGGTCTTCCATGGCGGCGAAGGCGTCGAGATATTCATGGAACTCCTTGGTGACGAACACGGTGTCGACCGTCAGGCCAACAAATTTTTCGCCGCGGGGAATATTGCGTACCACTTCGGCCAGCGAATGGGCTGCGCTGGGGGTGTGGGCGCTGATAATGTTGAGTTCGAAGGGATATTTGAGGGTGCGCAGGTGAGCCTCGATTTCGGGCTTTTCGCTATTGGCGATAATGGTTACGGAATCAACGTCGGAGCGCTGAGCAATAATGTCGAGCATGCGCTGCGACAGGGTTTTGCCATTGATGGTGACGAGCGGTTTAGCCGAAACGCTGCCCAGACGCGAACCCTCGCCGGCAGCAAGAATAGCATAATGCATAACTCAAAAATTCAAAAAAGATTTAACCGCGCAAATTTAGCAAATTTTTCGGAATTCAGCAAATCGGGCGCATGAGTCGGGGTCGGCCTTGAGAGAGGCCAGGGCATCGAGATGCTCAATGCGGTGCAGGTCGGAACCGACGCGGTCAATATAGCCCTCGGCGAGCAGGCGGCGTGCCTTTTGGCGGGCAACGGGGCCGTAGTAGCCGGTAATCGACAGCAGATTGAGCTGGAAGCGCACTCCGCGGTCGCGCAGCTTGGAGTAGGTCGAAAAGTCGGTTATGTAGTTATAGCGCTCGGGGTGGGCCAGCAAGGGGTGGTAGCCTTTCGACTTGATGAGGTCGAGGGTTTCAAACAGGCGCATGGGCGCGCTGAAATAGGAGGTTTCAACCAGCAGGGTGTCGCCCTTGGGGCCAATTGGGAGCAGGTCATTGGCCTCGAGGCGCTGAAGAAACAGATTGTCGATCATGTTCTCGGCGGCCAGATGAAGGCGCACCGAGCCGGAGTAGGCGGCCGAGAGCTCGTCGAAACGCCGGCGGAGTTTGGCGGGAGTGTTGGGCAGGTCCTCCATGATATGGGGCGTCAGCCAGAGGTCGCCGATTCCGAGCCGCTCATAGCCGGCAAGGATTTCGAGCGATTCCTCGAGGGTTTCAACGCCGTCGTCAACGCCGGGGAGAATATGAGAGTGCCAGTCGGTGAAACCACTGAGGCTCACCGGCCTGGCACGATCAAATAGCCTGGATAGGAACGACATTATTTTTTGCTGCTGCGGTGCTTGTGCTTGCCGTCGTTGCCGTAGTTATAGCCGTAGCCATAACCGTAGCCATAGCCGTAGCGGTAGGAGTGGCTGTAGCCGTAGCGGCCCTGGTCGTTGCGGGTGCCGTTGAGAATAAAGGCCATGTTGCTATATTTCTTCTCCTCATAGAGGCGGTCGAGCTCGGGGAGCATGGAGCGCTCGAGCAGGCCGGCGCGCACAATGAAGAAAGTGCGGTCGGAGTAGCGGTCGATAATCTGAGCGTCGGCAACCACTTCGATAGGCGGACAGTCAATAATGATATAGTCGAACTCTTGGCGCAGGGTGGTGAGCATGGCCGCAAGGCGGGGAGATTCGAGCAGCTCGGTGGGGTTCGGGGGAATGGAGCCGACGGGGAGCACGAACAAGGTGTCGCAGCTCTTGGACTGCACCAGCAGCGAGTTGATATCATTGTCGGCGCCGCTGAGATAGTCGGCCAGACCAACTTCGGGCGAGCCGACGTAGGCCGAGGTCGAGCCGTGGCGCATATCGCCGTCGACAACGAGCACGCGCTTGTTTTTGAGGGCGATACTCATGCCCAGGTTCATTGAAATGAACGATTTGCCGGAGCCGGGATTGAAAGAGGTCAGGGCAATCACCTTGCCGCCCTCAACGCCCTGGCTCATGAACTCGACGTTGGTTCGCAGAACGCGGAAAGCCTCGTTGATGATGTCGCGCTTGCCGGCCTTGACGAGCAATTGCTTGGTGTCGTCGGTCTGCTCCTTCTGCTTGTTTTTCGAGGGCTTGTATTGCGGAATTTCGCCCAGGAACGGAACGATGAGGTGGTCAATATCCTTGCGGCCGCGCACTTTGGTGTTGGCCATTTCCTTAACATAGGTAACGGCGAAGGGAATCACCAGGCCGATGAGCAGGGCGGTGAGCAGAATTTTGCGGCGGTCGGGGGTGGTGGGCACGCCGGAAGCACCGGGGCGGTTGACCACGCGGGTGTTATAGGCGGTAAAGGCCTGCGACAGTTCGGTTTCCTCGCGCTTCTGCAGCAGGTAGAGATAGAGCGACTCCTTGACCTTTTGCTGGCGCTCGGTCGAGAGCAGGTTCTTGGCCTGATTGGGGTTCGATGCGATGCGCGACATGGTCTGCGCCTCGCGGTTCTTCAGGGCCTGGAGCTGAGTGGTCAGGGTTGCGATTTCGTTGTCGATGGTCAGGATGATGACCTTGCGCTGAGCTGCCAGTTGCTCGTCGAGCTGCATTACCAGCGGGTTCTTTTCCGACGATTTTGCAACGAGCGAGTTGCGCTGGAGCAGCTGTTCGTTGTAGGCGGTTATCAGGGCCTGTACGTTGCCGCCGCTCAGGCCGGTGTTGGCGGGCAGGAGCTGGTCGTTATTGCCTTCGGCGGCAATGTAGGAGCGGATGTAGCGGGCAATGGTCAGCTGGTTGTTGACCTCGAAAATGCGCTCCTGGGTCTGCTGGCTCTCGCCCATATACATCGAGGCGGCGGCGCCGACGTCGGGGAGCAGAATGGAGCTCTTATACGAGGAGATGTCGGAGTCAACGTTGCCGAGTTCGCGTTCAATGATTTTCAGGCGGTCGTTGATAAAGCCGGAGGTAGAAACGGCAATCTGGTTCTTGTCGCGAATCCAGTTTTCGTTATAAACGCCTATGAGGGTGTTGAGAACATCGTCGGCGCGCTGGGTCGACTGGTCAGACAGGGTGAGTTTAACGACCGAAGCCTCTTCGTTGGGCATTGTAACCGACAGGCGTCCATTATAGGAGCCGACGGCGGCGCCCAGAGGCATCTTGCTAACCTGGAGCGAAATGTTGCCGGAGTGGTAGCTGGCGGTGGGGGTAACTACGATTTTGCCAATCGGCGAAGGAATCGAGTCGTTGAGTTTGCCGGTGAAGGTCTGCTTGAACTCGCGGCCCGAGGCGTGGAGGTCGCTGATGGTTACTTTGCCATCTTTCGAAACGGCCAGGTCCATTGAGTAGCTGCCGGTTTCGGGAAAGTCGGCAATGGTCAGCTTAACAGGCAGATCAAAGCCATAGGCCACAACGCTGTGGAAGCGGCCGCGGTGATAGTAGTTCATATCCAGACCGAGGCGGCGAACAACCTCTTCCATCAAGTCCTTGGACTTGAAGTTATACATTTCGTTCTGGATGTTGGTTTTCGACTGAAACAGGCCCATTTTGCCGAAGGCGTCGGCGCCGGTCGACTGACCTTTGGCGCGGTCAACGATCATCACCTCGGCCGAGCGGCTGTAGATATCCGGAGTGCGGAGCAACTTGAAATAGGCAACGCCCACACAAACACACACCGACAGGATAATCCAGGGCCAGTGGTGGAGGGTCATGTATATAATGTCGGTCAGGGGCACGGTTCCCGACGCAACGTTCTTGCGATTTCGGATTTGAGTATCTTTATTTTCAACGATTTCAGCCATGATGATTTATCGCGTCAGAGTTATAACCAGAGTAACAATCGTGATTGCAAACGAGCCCATCGACACCCAGAAGGAGGGAGTGTAGGGAGTGTTGCCGTTGGGGGTAGTTTCGCGTTTAGCCTTGTCGTTAGGTTCAACGTAGATAACGTCGTCCTGCTGGAGGTAGTAGACCGGCGACGAGGCCAGTTCCTGGGCATTGAGCAGGTTAACGCGGTAGGCTTCCATTTTGCCGCCGCCCATGTTGCGCATAACCAGAATGTTGTTGCGCATGCCGTTCATTTTTAGGTCGCCGGCCATTGCAATAGCATCGAGAATGGTCAGGTGGTCGCGGTTGAACTCATAGCGGCCCGGCGAGCCGACTTCACCGAGAATGGCAATGCCGGTGTTGGCGAACTCAACCGTTACGATCGGGTCCTTGACCAGATCGCGGCCAACCAGTTCGGCAACGATTTTCTGCGCCAGCTGCTCGCGGGTCAACCCCTCGACATGAATCTGGCCCAGAACGGGGAATTCGATGTTGCCTTTGGAGTCTACGGTGTAGAGCGCAACCTGGCTGTTGCCCGACGAAGCCGAGGTGCCAACGGTCCGGGTGTTGGCCTGAGTGGTAGCGCCGATGCGGTTCTGAACGGTCATCAGGTTAAACATCTGGGCCAGCGACGGGTCGGTGGAGCTAACAACAATCGACAGTTTATCTTCCGGGCGGAGTTTGATTTCAAGCATCTTTTCGGCCTGAACAACCGATCCGGTTTCCAATTCGGGGAAATATGCTATATTCTTTGGCGTGCTACATGAGCCAAACAGCAGGGCTACTGCGGATAACAAGCCTAAAGCAAAGCGATTTACGCGCATAAATGTGGTTTATATGATTGCAATAAAAAGATAATTCGCTGCAAAGATACAAAATTTTATCCGAAATGCCACACATTTGCTTAATTTTTCTACGCCGGCGCGCCGCGGTTGCGGGTTAGGGATTTTTTGCTTACCTTTGCAGTGTCATGTCATCCATTCTTATTGTTCTTCCGATTCTGTCGCTACTGATGTTCGACCTGGGGCTGGAGCTCCGGGGCCGCGACTTTGCCATGGTTTTCACCCGTCCGCGCGCCGTTATTGCCGGCCTGACCGGCCAGATTCTGCTGCTTCCGGCGCTGGTTTTCGTTCTCTGCCGGGCGTTTGGCATCGAGGGCGACATGATGTTCGGACTGATGCTGATTGCCTGCTGCCCGGGCGGAAGCTCGAGCAACGTTTTCAGCGGCATAGCCAAGGGCGACGTGGCGCTGTCGGTTTCGCTGACCGCCCTGAGCTCCATAATCACCCTGATAACCCTGCCGCTGATTCTCGGCACTATGGTTGAGTTGCCTGTTGGCAAGCTCGTTATGCAAAACCTGATTTTGGTTCTGCTGCCGGTAATGGCCGGCATGGCGGTTAAGCACTACCGGCCTGAAACCGCCGCCCGAATCCACAAGGTTCTCAGCAAGTTGGCATTCCCGCTGCTGATGCTGCTGGCCGCGCTCTTCTTTATCGGCAACCGCGAGGCGATTATCGACAACTTCGCCCGGCTCGGGATGGTCATTACGCTGCTGATTCTCATGGCAATGAGCGGCGGCTGGCTGATTGGCTTCGCCGCGCGGCTCAGCGGCCGCGAAAAGCGCACGCTGGTTATTGAAGTGGGCATGCAGAATGCCGCGCAAGCAATTGCGCTTTCAACCTCGCCGCTGGTTTTCAACGACGCGCGCCTGGCAGTTCCGGCAATAGTCTATGCGCTGATGATGAACGTTTTGCTGCTCGCCTATGTTGCCATAGTCAGCCAATGGAAGAATTGATGCAATATGTTTGGCATCATCGCCTCTGGCTCGCCGGCGATATGCGCACCAACGACGGCCGCCCCGTTGCGGTTATCGACGTTGGCCAGCTCAACCGCGACTCAGGACCCGATTTTTTCAACGCCAAGGTGAAGGTTGGCAACGAAATGTGGTGCGGCAACGTTGAAATCCACGTTCGCGCATCGGACTGGCTGCGCCACGGCCATGACCGCGACCACGCCTACGATAACGTTATTCTCCACGTTGTTCAGACCGACGACTGCGCGATTCAAACCCCTTCGGGGCGCCCGATTCCGCAGGTTGTTTTGCCCTGTGCCCGCAATTTTGCCGAACGCTACGGCGAATTTATCAACAACCGGGCCAACGCCCTGGCTTGCGCCTCGGAGCTGCGCCGGATGAGCCCGGTTCTGGTTCGCGACTGGCTCGACTCGCTCGGATTCGAGCGTCTCTACGCCAAAGTGGAAACCATTGAGCAACGCCTTGAGCGCTGGGCCGGCGACTGGGAGCAGACGGCGTTCATCACCCTGGCCCGCGCCTTGGGCGCCGGCATCAACGGCGACGCCTTTGAGCGCACTGCGGCATCGCTGCCGCTGAGGGTGCTACGCAAGCATTCCGATTCGCTGCTGACGCTGGAGGCGATGCTGCTGGGCCAGTCGGGACTGCTGACCGACGCGCCGGCCGGCGGCTACGTTGACCGCCTGCGTTCGGAATATGAATTCATGCGCACCAAATTCGACCTGCGCGCGCCCGAAGCGATAGTTTGGCGCATGAGCAGGATGCGACCCGCATCGTTTCCCCACCGGCGGCTGGCCACTCTGGCCCAAATGGCCTACGGCGGCTTTCAGCTCATGGAGCAGATTCTTGACTGCCGCAACGAAGAAGACGCACGCAAGATTTTCCGTTTCGACCTTGCCGGCTACTGGGCTATGAACTTCAACTTCAGCGGCACCGGCAACGGCCGCCCGGCGGCTCTGGGGGCCTCCACAATCGACATGCTGGTTATCAACGTTGTGGCCCCGCTGCTCATGGCCTATGGCCAGGCCACTTCCGACGATCGCCTCACCGACCGGGCCATTGAGATTCTCGAACACCTGCCCGGCGAGCACAACCGCTTTACGGCCGACTTTGTCAACGCCGGAGTTCCCTGCGCCAACGCCTTCGTTTCGCAGGCAATGGTTCAGGCGCGGCGCTCCTACTGCGACGTTCGCAAATGCCTTTACTGCCGCCTGGGCCACAGAATTTTAGCATCAAAAGTACACCCATGAACCAAATCGGAAAAACCGGCGAGGACCTTGCCTGCGACCTGCTGACCGGCAAAGGCTATGCCATTATTGACCGCAACACCATTTTAGGCGGGGTTGAGGTCGACATTCTTGCGCAACACGATTCGCGCCTGGTAATTGTTGAAGTCAAAACGCGCAAAGCCGACCACTGGGACGACCGCTTCGGCATTGACCGCGAAAAAATGCGCCGCCTATGCCGCGCCGGCGCCAGCTACGTCAAGGCCAAAAACTCGCCCCTGGAGGTTCAAATCGATGCAATTCTGATTATTAACAACCCCGACGGCAGCCAGACCATTGACCATTTCGAGGACATTGCGCTGCCGCCGCGCAGGCGCCGCTGAGAAACTTAGGCCGCTAACTATTTGGATAATTGCCGCAAAATTATTACCTTTGCAGTCAGAATCTATTCTTAAATTTATAAACCATTCAAAAATCAAATGCTTATCAAAAAATTTGCTCTCGCCGCTGCCTGCCTGCTGATGGTCGGCAATCTGGCATCAGCTCAGTCGCTGTCGCCTTCAACCAAAACCCATTGGGACAAGGGCACACTGGTTGTTGAAACCCCCGAGCGTCCTGCCGGCCAGGAACACGTTCTGGGCCTAACCGCTCCGAAAATGGACAAGGTCCGCGTGGCCTTTGTTGGTCTGGGCATGCGTGGCCCCGGCGCAGTTAACCGCTTCGCCCACATTCCCGGCGTAGAAATCGTTGCCCTTTGCGACTACGATTCCGTACGCGCTGCAAACTGCCAGAAATACCTCCGCGAAAAAGGCCTGAAGCCCGCCGACATCTACTTCGGCGAAGATGGCTACAAGACCATCTGCGAACGCCCCGACGTTGACCTGGTCTACGTTGCCACCGACTGGGACCACCACTTCCCCGTTGCCAAAGCCGCCCTCGAAAACGGCAAGCACACCGCCATTGAAGTTCCTTCGGCAATGAACCTCGAACAGTGCTGGGAGCTCATTGACCTGAGCGAGAAGAACCGCAAGCACTGCATGATTCTTGAAAACTGCTGCTATGACTACTATGAACTCAACGCCCTGGCAATGGCTCAGGCCGGTGTGTTCGGCGAAGTTCTCCGCGCAGAAGGCGCCTATATCCACAACCTCGATCCCTTCTGGGACCACTACTGGAAGAACCCCGAAAATGACCCCGACAAGCTCGGCTGGCGCATGAAATACAACATGGAAAACCGCGGCGACCTCTACGCCACCCACGGCCTCGGCCCGGTTGCACAGTGCCTGAACATTCACCGCGGCGACCGCTTCAAAACCCTCGTTGCCATGGA
>CAZDVP010000035.1:0-15241 GCA_964508865.1 uncultured Bacteroides sp.
CATTAAATGCATTGGATTTTAAGTCATGGCAAAGAAAGCAAAAGGTAATCGCGTTCAGGTAATCCTGGAATGCACCGAACACAAAGCCAGCGGCATGCCCGGCACCTCCCGCTACATCACCACCAAGAACCGCAAGAACACCACCGAACGTCTGGAGCTGAAGAAATACAACCCCATTCTTAAGCGTGTAACCGTTCACAAAGAAATTAAGTAATTCACCCAACTTAAGAACTACAGGAAATGGCAAAGAAAACCGTCGCCTCACTTCAGAAGGGTGAAGGCCGCACTTATAGCAAAGTAATCAAGATGGAACGCTCGCCCAAAACCGGCGCTTACATCTTCAAGGAAGAAATGGTTCCCAACGACGCCGTTAAAGCTGCGCTCAAATAAGAACAAAATTATTCCAAATTTCCAGCAATTATGCTGAATAGCATATTTTTTTAAGAAAAATCAAAAAAATACTTAAAAAATATTTGCAGATTCAAAAATTTGGCATAACTTTGCACCGGTTTTAGAACAAACCAAAATCAAAGAACACTAACTAATCGTTTCATATACTAAAATTTTACAAAAATGAAAAAGTACATCCTGATGCTCGCCGTAGCTGCTGCTACCGCCCTCGTTGCTTGTGGTAACAAAGAAGCTGCTACCGAAGAAAACGCAGAACCCGTTGAAGAAGCAATCGAAGTTGTTGAAGAAACCGTTGACACCGTAGCTGCCGACACCGTTGCTGCTGACACCGTTGCTGCTGAAGTTGCTGAATAATTCAACTGAGCAATACAGAGAATGTAATAGCCGGTCTTGACCCCAAGTCAAGTCCGGTTATTCATTTAACCCACACCAGATAAATCCGATGAACGTAGGTCAGCTCACCGCCGAAATGCGCCAAAGGCTCGCCGCCCTGAGCGACGCCCGCGGAATTGAGCGCGAACTGCTCGCCAACATTGCCCTGCTCCGTCCGGTCGACGTAGTGGTCAATCCTCAGCGCGAACTCCCCGACTTCGTGTGCGCCAAAATTCTCGCCATAGCTGACCGCGTGGCCGCCGGCGAGCCGGTTCAATACGCTCTGGGGCGCGCCCGCTTCTATGGCATGGACCTGGCAGTGGCGCCGGGAGTGCTGATTCCCCGCCCGGAAACCGCCGAGCTTGTCGACATTATCGCCGACCGCTACGGCTCGCGCCGCGACCTGCGCGTAATCGACCTCGGAACCGGCTCGGGAGCAATCGCCATTGCCTTGGCGCGCACCCTGAAATTCGCCGACATAACCGCTGTCGACATCTCACCCCAAGCCCTTAACATTGCCCGACGCAACGCCGAAGAGCAACGCGCCCGAATCCGCTTTGTTCAGGCCGACATGCTCTCGTTCCGGCCCGAAGGGCGCTACGACATCGTTGTGAGCAACCCACCCTACGTGCTCGAATCCGAACGCGTCGAAATGGAGCCGCGGGTGCTTGACCACGAACCGGAACTGGCCCTGTTTGTGCCCGACGCTGACCCGCTGCGATTCTATTCGGCCATTCTGCGCAACTTCGCCGGCCACGCCGGAGCCTTTTATTTCGAAATCAACCCGCTGGAGGCGTCGGCCTATAAAGGCGCCGAAATCGTTCGCGACTCCTTCGGTAAACTCCGCTTTGCAATCTATGACCCGGCAACTAACGCCCCAACAAGCCTTTGAGCGCCTGGCAACCCGCGCGGCATCGACCGAAATATGCACCGCCGAAGCCTACTCCAAGCTCCGCGACTGGGCCATAGAACCGGCCAAAGCCGACGCCATAGTTGACCGGCTCGTTGCCGACCGCTATATCGACGACCGCCGCTTTGCCCACGCCTACGTGCGCGACCGCATCAACAACGCACGCTGGGGCCTGCTGAAAATCCGCCAGGCAATGAAGCTCAAGCGCTTGCCGTCGTCGCTCATCGACGACGCGATTGCCGCCGAGCTCAACGACGAAACCTATTGCGCCAACCTGGCGGCCGCGCTGCGCTCAAAGGCGCGCTCTATGCCCTCGCCGGTTCAGAGCGCCGACCGCGCGCGCCTGATTCGCTTTGCAGCGAGCCGCGGCTACGAGCCCGACCTTATAATGCAGATGCTCAGCGATGAAGATTATTGGCGCTCAACTGATTGAAGCATTCCTGGCGGTGATGTTTCCGCCGGAGTGCCCTTGTTGCGGACAAATAATGACCCGCGGCGAAGGCCCGATGTGTCTGCGCTGCCGGCTGCTGCTCCCCGAAACTGCCCACCACCTTTCGCCTGCGGCCAACGACCTGATTGATAAACTCCAGGGACGAGTCTACATTGAACGCGCGGCGGCCTACTTCACCTATCGCCGCGAATCGGACCACGCCAAACTGATTCACGACATGAAATATCGCGGCCGTCCGGCCATTGGCCGCGCCCTGGGCGCCGAATTTGGCCGCAAACTGGCCGCTGAGGGTTTCTTCAACGGCATCGACGCCATAACCCCGGTGCCGCTCAATTTCTGGCGCCACTGCCGCCGCGGCTACAATCAGGCGGCCCATATTGCCCGCGGACTGGCCGATGTGGCAAACCTTCCGGTGGTCGACACTCTCCGGGCCGGGCGCCATGGCTCGCAGACCCGCCTCAACGCCAACGAGCGGCGCCAAGCCCTGGCCGGAGTCTACTCGGCACGCCCCGGAGCCACAGACGGCATCGGCCACATTCTGCTGGTCGACGATATCTGCACCACCGGCGCCACGCTCCACTCATGCGCCGAAAGCCTCAAGGCTGCAAACCCGAATCTGCGCATTTCGGCAGCCTGCCTGGCGTCTACCTCGCTACTTTAAAAATCTGCAAAAATTCGGCTACAAATTTGTTACGCCTGGCGTTAACCTCAAAATAGTTTCCTATATTTGCACTATGGAAATGAACAACCAGGACAAACGCGCCATAGTAGCGACCGACGACCAATCGCTGCCCGAAGTCCTCTCGGCCATTCTGGAGCCGACAGGCATCGAGCTCCAAAGCGTTCCGGCCGAAAGCCTCGAGCCCTACGACTCCGAGGACTACACGCTCATTATGGTCGACGGCAACCCTCAGGGCGAAGTCGGCCAGGGGCTGCCCGCTCTCGTTGTCATATCGCCCGACGACCCCATCGGGGCATACGATTCAGGCGCCGACCTGGTGGTCGACAAGCCCCTGCGAACCAACGTGCTCCTTGCCAAACTCCGCTCGGTGCTCCGCCGCTATGGCGTATCCATATGACCAACGCCGCCCCCACCCTCCTTCCAACCTCCTTTCAAACCGACCTGCTCGAAGCCGGATGCGACGAAGCCGGTCGCGGATGCCTGGCCGGCCCGGTGTTTGCCGCCGCTGTTATCCTGCCCGCCGGTTTTACCCACCCCTGGCTCCACGACTCAAAAGCGCTAACCGAGGCCAAACGCCTGGAAATGCGCGAAATAATCCAGCGCGAAGCCATCAGCTGGGCAGTAGGCTCCTGCTCGGCCGCCGAGATTGACCAAATCAACATTCTGCGCGCATCCATTCTGGCCATGCATCGCGCACTCGACGCCCTCAGCGTTGAGCCTCAGCTGATTGCCGTCGACGGCAACCGCTTCACACCCTGGCGCCTGTCCGTTCCCTACACAACGGTGGTTAAAGGCGACGCCAAATTCGGCAACATAGCCGCCGCCAGTATACTGGCCAAAACCTACCGCGACGAATTCATGGCCCGCGCCGCCGCCCAATATCCCCACTACGGCTGGGAGCAAAACAAAGCCTACCCCACCGCAGCCCACCGCGCGGCCATCGCCCTCCACGGCCCCTCGCCCCTCCACCGCCTCACCTTCCGCCTCCTCCCCCCGTCAGCAGAAACGGGCGCAGATATGGTTTAAGGGTTAGTGGTGGATTTTGAGCATTGCGTCGGCGGGGGTTTCTTTGTCGTATTTTAGCTCGGTGCGCTGGAGTTTTTTGCCGCCGTCGAAGCTGAAGGTGGCCTTGATAAAGCCGTGGCATCCTACGGATTGCGACCTGAGGTTATAGCAGTAGTTATACACGGGATTAAACGACTCGAACTTATAGCTGTTGCCCTTGATGAACGGGTTGTTTATGCCGGCCTCAAATTTCCAGGAATCTATGGTGTAGCCAACAGCCAGACCATATTGCCAGGGAGTTTTCACTTTGGCCAAATCCAATCCCATAGTCTTTTGTGGAGAAGAAACATTGGCCGATAGTGAGAAGTCGTGCCAATAATAGATAACTTCAAATCTGCCGTCAATACCGCCCACTCTGCTTGATTGATAGCCGGAATAATCATAGCGATTGTAACCGCCCGACAGCATAAGCGACAAGTTTTGAACCGGGCGATAGGTCATCGAAACGTTGGAGTTGAAATAGCCGGCGTTTTCGTCGGTGGTCCAGCTTTCAATAATGCGGTCGCCTTCTTGCTGATAGGAACTTACCGGAATGTTGTGGTTGTACTGGTATTGCGCCATCAGCTGAAGGCCGAACTTTTGTGTGTTCCACCCATATACCCACATCGTGTTGTAGAGTTTGGTATTCTTGATGTCAGGATTTCCACGAAGTATAAGATAATCATTCACCTGCTTTTCGGCCGTGGTCAAGCTGGCGATATTGGGAAAGGAGTTCCCTATGTTTACCGTTGCCATCAGATACATGTTTTGCGGTAGCCTTGCCGCACACCTGACTCCCAGCCTCGGCGAAAATATTGAAATCAGGTTTCGGTTCTGCTGCATATATTGCAGAGCCGAGAAGCCCGGCTGAACAGAGAGTTGAACAGTCTGCGACAGCGGATGCATATACTGGATAAAAAGAAGCTCCTCGTTGCTCCATAGTGTCGAGTACTCGACATTTGATTGCACATAGTCCACCCGGCTGTTCTTATAGAAATCTATGAATTTCACGGCCAAGGAGTTTCCCCGGCTGAACTGCTTATTATAGACTGCCGTAAAGTCCATGTTCCACAGTTTATTCGATGATTCGCTATATATTCGCGACTGAGTGTTCGCAAACAAGTAGGAGTAATCGTTGCGGGCGAATGATGCACCGGCATTAAATTCTATTGACTGCTTTCGTTGGAGATTGAATCTTGAAAAGAACCGCAGGCCTCCCAGATAGAGCTTATCGACCGTCTTTTTATTTTGATTCAAACCGTTTACCGATTCGAATTGAGTGGCATATGGTGAATCATCAGCGTTAAACCACGCTGAGCCGCGAAGCGTTCTGCCTTGCGTTTTATTGGTAACGTCGACAAAAACATTACCTTTATCCTTCCTTGTTTTGCCATCCAGCCCGATAATGCTTTCACTGACTAAGCCACCGGCCGGATTATAGTTGGTATATCCGGTTTTCCTGTCTGACAGCGAACGCGTGAAGTCATAATCGGCAATCAGCTGAACGGACGTGTTGTCATGCGATAGCTTTGATGCAAAACCATATGCGCCGTTCCAATAGCCCAGTTTCTGGTCGGCAGAAATTTCCCCGAAGTATCCCGCCGTGTATTCCCTGACCACATAGTTTACCACGGCATTTTCACCGATATACGCTCCGGTTGGCGTGTCGTAGTATTCAACGCGTATAACATCGCCTGCATTGAGCGCCTTAACCTCCTGCAAGGTTGCCTTGATTCCGTTGATATAGAGCGAAACGTCGCCAAAAGCCGCACTGACCTTACCGGTTGAACGGTCGACAGACACACCGGGAATCATCATATTGGCCAGCAGGTCAATCCCGCCGAACGAATGTCGCTTCTCCTCTTTGTTGGGCAATGCGGTTATGTGTCCGTCGGAAGCCTTGATGATTCTATTTACGCTAACAACAATTTCGTTGAGCATCTGCTCTGCACCAATCGAGTCAGTCGCTGCCAAATCAAGACTATCAAGAGAATCGGACAACACATAAACGTCTGCCCTGTTATTAGCCTCACAAACGATTGCCGAAAGAGCAATCAATAATAATGTTATGGGCTTTTTCATTTTTTTGCTCTTACCAAATCATCGGGAGTCAAAGCTCCGGTGATGATTATAACGTCCTTTTCATTCTGCTCGGTAGTAATAATGACATACTCGTTAAGTTTATTTTTAAGTTTCTTTGTGTATATCACGACATTTTCACCTTGGTCAGAGTTTTCGAGCATCACTTCGTAGCCATTTTTACTGTTAAACACGGCCGTCAGCTCATTGAGTTTCTTAATCCCTTTTTTGTTTTCGGCTGTTACGATTCGAATATTATCGATTATGCTCACGATTTTGTCGCATGCCACTTTGTTAATCTTTATGCCGGGCGCTTTGACCATACGGAGCATAGGGCTACCGATATAAACGGTTTCCAGGTTGCTGTCGGCGCGGCAGGCATCATAAAAGCTTTCGCTTTGAGCAAATGCGGCTAATGTTGTAAAGACTGACAACAAAAACAATAGAGTTAGCTTTTTCATGATTTTATAGTTTATTTAGTTTTTCAAGTCGGTCGAGGCCACGGTTAACTCCGTCAGACAGAGCCGTAATGGCCAGTATCGTTTGTTCGCGGGCTTCGTCGACTGTCAGTTCCCGCTGATTCATAACTGCATACGTCGGGCCAAAGAAAACCCCGCCTGCTGCCGCAAAAATTATGATTGCAGCCGCGGCTGCCTCAAGCCGCATTAGCCAGTGGAGCTTGCGTGGCTTCATCCCCGAGGCCATAAAGGCCATCTTGCCGAAGTCGGGCATCGGCGCATTAAGCGAGCGCAGCAACCTGAGGTCGGCTTCGTGGTCGGAATCAGGATTCCGCTCCAGAAGGTCGAGCAGCTGTTGCTCCTCTTTTTGAGTAGTTTCGCCGTTATAGAATTTTTCAAGCAGTTCGTTAATCATATTTATTCAAAATGTTTTCTTAGGGCAGCACGTCCGCGGCTGAGAATAACGCGGATGTTTCCTGCCGAAAGGTTTAACTGTTGTTGAATCTCGCTGATTTCCATACCTTCGAGATGCCGGAGGGTCATCACTTCTCTCTGAGGGGAAGGCAGGGCATCTATCAGACGCAAAATATAGGCCAGACGGTCGCGGCTTTCAATCGTATCGGCCGGAGATACGGAGGCGTCAGCTTCATCAATATTGCCGGCGGGCCGACGCGACCGAACGATGTCGAAAGCACACCTGCGGGCTGCGGCAACAGCATAAGCGACCGGGCTATACGCCCCGGCCAATTCCGTGCGTTTCCGCCATAGATGAATCATTGCCTCCTGAACTGCATCGGCAGCATCAGCTTCCGACGCCGTCACTCCCAGGGCTGCAATCATCATTCGGCGGCCCGCATGAGTCATCAGATTATTAAATTCTTTTGCGTTCACATCTATTAGATGTAACAACTGATGAACTTGTTACAAAATTCTTCAGAAAACGCACAAAAAAAACTGTCTAACTTGATTGTTAGACAGCTTTTGTTGCCTTGGAAGGATTCGAACCCTCACAGGCGGAACCAGAATCCGACGTGCTACCATTACACCACAAGGCAGGGTGGTTCGTTTGAACGGTGCAAAGGTACGAAGGATTTTTTAATCTGCCAAATTTTTGAGGAAGAATTTTTCAGATATTTTTCATCAAAAGGATTATTGCAGCTGAGCAGCAACGGTTTCGACCAGTTCTGCGCCACGGATGTCGCGGGCAATGATGTTGCCTTGGCGGTCAATCACCAGAATGGTCGGGATGCCGAGAATGCCGTAGAGGTTGGTAACTTCTTCGGTGCCGCCGTAGAGCACCGGATAGGGCAGCTTCATTTCCTTTGCAGCTGCGGGGCCGGCCTCTTCGTCTTGCTCCCAAACATCAACGCCAACAACCTGAAGGCCGCGGTCGCGGTATTTATTGTAGAGGTCAATGAGGTTGGGGATTTCGGCCCGACAGGGGCCACACCAGCTGGCCCAGAAGTCAACAATGGTTAGCGGAGCAGCTTCGATGAATGAGGCCAGCGAGGTTTCAACGCCTTTCTGGTCGGGCAGGGTGAAGTCAACGAATTTGCCGCCCTTGTCGGTGCGTTCGCGGCTTTCAATCATGCCGCGGAGCCTTACGGTTGCAGGATTCTGAGCCAGGTCGGGGTTATGGGCGCAAAGGGTATCGAGCACTTCGGCATCGGCGGTCATATAAAACGACTGGAAAAGTGCCACTGACCAGGGGTTATCGGGATGAGAGAGGAAAAATTCGCGCAGCAGGCCGTGAGGGTCGGCATCTTCGGCCATGGAGCCGGCCATGAGCTCGGCGTACTGGTCGTTGTTGGGGGTGCCGGTGGCGATGTAGTCATCGCCATTGACGGTGATGTTACCGGGCTCGATGATGAGCGGCGTCAGCGGCATGGAGTTGCAGATAATGGTTGCGAACGCCGGCTTTTCGATAGAGCCTTTGAGCACCACTACGGTGTCGGTTACGGTTGCCAGCGCCAGCGTGTCGCCGTTGAGAGCGTCGATAGCCACTACTGTCTGGCCCTTGTAGTCTTCCGAAATGGGCACGGTTACGCTAAAGGCGTGTTTGTCGGCGCATCCGGCCAGCATCAGCCCGGCGCAGAGGGCATAAAGGAGTTTTTTCATAAACAGGTGATTATGGGTTAAGTGATTATTTGTTATTCAGGCGATTGGCAGTGAGATGCCAGAGCAGTATTCCGGCGGTCACGGCAACATTGAGCGAGTGCTTGGTGCCGAACTGAGGGATTTCGAGAGTCAGGTCGGCGGCATCGATAACCGATTGCTCAACGCCATAGACTTCATGGCCGAGCACAATGGCCACCTTCTGCTCGGGGTCGGGGTGGAAATCCTCAAGGCTGACCGAATCGGCGGCCTGCTCTATGGCGGCGATTGTCCAACCCTCGGTGCGCAGGGCGTTGACGGCCTCGAGTGTGGTCGGATAATAGGTCCAGACCATGGAGTTTTCCGCTCCGAGGGCGGTTTTGTGGATTTCGACCGACGGAGGGGTGGCGGTTATTCCGCAGAGAACCACCTTGTCGGCAGCAAACGCATCGGCCGACCGGAAAATCGACCCTATGTTATTGAGCGAGCGAATATTGTCGAGTACAACGGCAATCGGAAATTTCGGCTGAGCCTGAAACTCCTCGAGGGTTGCGCGGCCGAGGTCGGCCATAGTTTTTTTCTTGTTCACAGCAGTTCGTTATAAACGTTAACCAGGCCGCGACCAAAGTTTTCGGGCGCGAACCGGGCAATATATTGGCGGCCGCGGTCAACCATTTCCTCGCGCAGACGCGGCTCGGCGAGCAGGCGGTTGGCAGCAGCGGCAAAGGCTTCAACATCGGTTGGACTGACATAGAGCGCACCTGGGCCGCCGGCTTCTTCGAGGCAGGAACCGGTTGCGGCCACCAGCGGCACTCCGGCCGCCAGCGCCTCGAGCATCGGAATGCCGAAGCCTTCGTAGAACGACGGATAGGCGGCCAGCTCCGCACCGGCATAGAGCGCCGGAATGTCGGCCATCGGAACGCCCGAAAGCATGGTCAGGCGGTTTTCAACCCCGAGTTTGCGCGCCTCGTCGAGAATCCGGCGGACATAGGCCGTTTGCCGCCCAACCAAAACCAGGTTCACATCGGCCGGCAGCAGCGGCAGCGCCCGCAGCGTCAGCAGCTGGTTCTTGCGCGACTCAATGGTTCCGACGCCGATTATATATCGCCCGAAGTTGCGGCGGTTTTCGGCCACCTTTTCGGCCGACGGAGTCTGAAAAAACAGCGGCGAGCAGCCTTGATAGACCACCCTGATTTTTTCGGAGGGAACATCATAGAGCTCGCGCAGGTCGGAGGCCGTGCGCTCGGAAATGGCAATCACGCGGTCGGCCACACGCGCTGCATAGCGGAACTTGCGTCGGCAAATGGCAACGTCGGGCGCATGGTAGAATTCCGGGTGGCGCTCAAAAATCAGGTCGTGAATCGTAACCACCGACGGCACTCCGCTGCGCTCGATGCCAACGGGGAGCTCATTGCTCAGCCCATGGTAGAGCGCGGGGCGGTCGCGGCGCAGCTGGTCAGTCAGCCCGCGCGAGCGCCAGAGGTGTGGCATCAGCCGGCCGGCAACGGTGTCGGGCGTGCGCAAGCTGACCCGCGGGTCGGCGAGCAGCGGTTTGAGCCGCGGATTCTCCTTGATTTTCGGCGTGTAGAGGTCAAAATGAGTGTCGGGCATCAGGGGCAGCAAACTCTCCAGCGCCAGCCGCGAGTAGTTGCCTATGCCGGTATAGTTCTGAACGGCGCGCTTGCCGTCGAAAGCAATGGTTTTCATTTAAAACGCGAAAAATAGGCATTGAGCGCCTCGGCGGCGGCAGTGAAGGAGCTGAGGCGATTGTCGAGCACACGGTTTTCGAGCAGCGGCAGCAGCGCGGCGATTTCCGGATTGAGGTAGAAGTTGTTGCGCAGTTGCTCGTCGATGGTTTCGCGCATCCAGTATTTTGCCTGCAGGCGGCGGCGCTCCTCAAAGTAGCCGTTGGCCGTTACGAAGTCGAAATATCGGTCGATCATGTCCCACACTTCGGCTATGCCCAGCGCATAGTAGCCCGAATAGGTCAGCACCTCAGGCTGCCAGCCGCTGGCTGTTGGCGGAAACAGGTGCAGCGCCGAGCGGAACTGAGCCTGGGCGAGCTGCGCGCGGTTAATGTTGTCGCCGTCGGCCTTGTTGATGACTATGCCGTCGGCCATTTCCATGATGCCGCGCTTAATGCCCTGCAGTTCGTCGCCGGTGCCGGCAAGCTGAATGAGCAGGAAAAAGTCAACCATCGAGTGAACGGCGGTTTCGCTCTGGCCAACGCCAACGGTTTCAATGAAGATAGTGTCGTAGCCGGCGGCTTCGCAGAGCACCACCGTTTCCCTGGTTTTGCGCGCAACGCCGCCTAAGCTGCCCGCCGAGGGGGAAGGGCGGATAAACGAGCCGGGGTGGATTGAAAGCTTTTCCATTCGCGTCTTGTCGCCGAGAATGGAGCCGTTGGTGCGCTCGCTCGAGGGGTCGACGGCGAGCACGGCCAGTTTGCCGCCCCGCTCGAGCACATGGAGCCCGAACGCGTCGATCGACGTGCTCTTGCCTGCGCCGGGCACTCCGGTTATGCCTATGCGGCGCGATTTGCCGCTGTGGGGCAAACATTTTTCAATAACCTCCTGGGCCAGCGCATAATGAGCCGGATTAACCGACTCGACCAGCGTTACCGCGCGCGAGAGCATGGTTATGTCGCCCTTCAAGATTCCCTCAACCAGTTCTCCGGGCGAAGGCAGGGGCTTGCGGCGCGCACGCTGCAGATAGGGGTTAACGGCCGGCGGCTGGGCAACGCCCGAATTCACGGCCAGGCCCTTGAATTCAGAGCTATTTTCGGGATGATTCATTGATTTCGGCAGTTATGCGTGAGGTTATCAGGGAGTTTTCGGGGTCGTTGCATATAACGGTGAGGCGCGCGGCAATGAAGTCGCCGTCGGCCTTTTCGGGGCTGAAGGTCAGGGTTATGCGTGTGCTCTTGCCCGGTTTGATGCGGGTTGAGGCTATGCGCAGGTCCGACAGCGTCGGGTCGGCAATCTGCACGCGGCGCACCTCAAGCGGCGACTTGCCGGAATTGCGCAGCTCAAAGGTCAGTTCGCGCGGCTTGAGGTCAGAGAGTTCGCCCAGGTTAACACGCTCGGGAGTCAGCTCGGCAACCGGCGCATTCAGGCGCTGGCCCGGGGTTAGCTGCGAAAAATCTTCGGCAATAATGGCGAAATAGTCCATCGCCAGAGTGTCGCCCGGAGTGGTTATCAGGCTGAAATCGCCGGAGTTGATGCCCCATTCGTTCGCCTTGAGGGTCTGAAGGGTCAGGCAAATCTGCATCTGCTCGCCGGGCGGAACAACCTCGGGAGTCAGGTGGCAGTCAATATAGGGAGGCAAGCCTGCCAGCTGCGGGCGCAGGGTGTCGGCGCTCTGATTGTAGGCGTCGATATAAATCGACTTGATTTTGCCGCGGAGCACTTCGCCGAAAGGCACCGTTGAAGACTTCAGCCTCATCGGGCCGGCAACCACCGGAAAGCGCGAGGCAAGGGTCGACGAAGCGCCGATAACGGTGCCGCTGACGGTCAGGGTCTGCTGCTTCGACGGTTCAGCCGAGGTTCGCACATAAATGTTTTTCGAGAATTTGCCCGGACGGCCCGAAGCCAGATAGGTGGCGCGCAGGCGGGCGGTGTCGCCCGGAGCGATTTCCTCGCGCGGATATTCGGGCACTGTGCAGCCGCAGGTTGCGCGCGCATCGATTATGCGCACCGGCGCGCCGGAGGTATTGACCATTTCAAAAATGGCGTCGACGGCGCCCAAATCTTCGTTGAACGCGCCGAAATCATGAGTGGTTTGCAACCACGTAACCGGGTCGGCAAAAAGCCAGAGCGGCATGGCGGCCGCGGCTGAAAGCAGGAGTCTACGGAGTGTCATTTTCGTGGAATAACGTTGCCGGAAATCGTGAGGGTTTCTTTTTGTTTCTTACCGTCGGGGCGGCGGATGTTGGTGCGCACCGTAATGGTTGACTTGAACTGGCCGGAGCGTCCTTTGGGATTGAAGGTAACCTTAATTTTGGCCGATTTGCCGGGCGCCAGCGGGCGCGGCGAAAAGTCGGCCGAGGTGCAGTCGCAGGGAGTGTTGACCGTTATCAGCGCCAGCGGCGAGGAGCCGGTGTTGGTATAGGTGAACGTGCAGCTGACCGGCCCTTTGGCCTCGGCGATATTGCCGAAGTCATGGTCGGCCTTGTCGAACTTAATGGCCGGCTCGTCGGCTGCAGCGCAGAGCGCCGGCAGGCAGAGCAGCAAAAGGTTAATTAAAAATCGAGTCATAGTCCTTCTGGTCGAGAATCAATCGCAATGCCTCGCGATAGGTTGGAGTTATTGGATTCAGAATCTGGAAGTAAGTTGCGGGAGTAAACAGGTCGCGTCCGATCAGGCCCTTGATGTTCGCTTCGAGCAGCGGGGCGGCCTCGGCCTGCTGCTCGGCGGTTCCTTCGGCGCCGAGTTTGGCGGCCATATCGGCGAAGTCGGCCATCATTTCGGGCGTCACCTCGAACTTTTCAATAAAGGCCTTTTCGCTGGGATAGCGGCGGTTAAGCTCCTTGCGATGCGTTTCAACATAGTCAACAACATATTGATTTATCGCATTCTTGGCGCGCACGTTGCGGAAATATTTGTTGATGCCGGTAGTGTCGGCCGCAACAAAGCGGTCGGGAATAATGCCGCCACCGCCATAAACCGTGCGGCCCAGGCGGGTGTGGTAGACTTTGGTGGAATCGATGCGCATGGAGTCGGCCGAAAAAATCTCGCCATGGTCATAGCGGTCCTTCAGGTCGTTGCGGTAGCTGTCGTCGTTGCCCTTGTTGTAAGGCTTCTGGATCGAACGGCCCGAGGGGGTATAATAGTGGGCCGTCGTAAGGCGGATCATCGAGCCGTCGGGGAACGGTATAGGCCGCTGAACCAGCCCTTTGCCAAACGAACGGCGGCCAACGATCGCTGCGCGGTCGTTATCCTGAAGTGCACCGGCCAGAATTTCGGAAGCCGACGCGGAATACTCGTTGAGCACAACAACCACCCGTCCGTCAAGGCGCTTGCCGCCGCCGCGGGCAGGGAAATACTGCGCCGGCTGTCGCAAGCCCTCGGTGTAAACAATCATCTCGCCGGGGTTAAGAAATGTCTGCGCAATGTCGATTGCCGGCTGCATATAGCCACCGCCATTGTCCTGAAGGTCAATAATCAGGTCTTTCATTCCCTGAGCCTTCAGCTCCTTAACGGCCTTGTTGAACTCATCGGTGGTTGTTTGGCCAAACGACGAAATGCGGATGTAGCCGACCGAGGGAGCGGCCATATACGAAGCATCGACCGTGTAGAGCGGAATGTCGTCGCGCTTAACGCGGAAAACCAGCGTGTCAGGCTCCGAGCGGCGCACCACCTTCAGGTTCACCCACGAGCCCTTGGGGCCACGCAGCTGCTTCATGATCTGCGAATTGGCCAGTTTGCGGCCGGCAATAACAGTGTCGTTGGCCGAAATGATTCGGTCGCCGGGAATAATGCCCACCTTTTCCGACGGGCCGGAAGCCACGGTCTGGATAACATAAACAGTGTCCTGCACCAGCTGGAACTGCACGCCGATGCCGCTGAAATTGCCGTTGAGCGGCTCGGTCAGCGCCTTGGTCTCCTCGGCGTTGGTGTAGAGCGAATGAGGGTCAAGCTCCTTGAGCATACCAACTATGCCTTGCTCCACAACCTTTTCCATATTCACCGAGTCGGCATAAAGGCTGCGGATAACATATTCGGCCGTTGCCAGTTTTTTCGCCGGATCGAATTCCACCTGGGCGTGAGCGCCGGCCGCAGTCAGCGCCGCCAGGCATAACATTATGTTTCTAACGATTTTCATTTTCAATCAATTATCGGGGAAGAAGTTCAGAAGTGTCCGCGCCGTGACTCTCCAGATCGCGCACCAGCGACGAACTGATAAACGAATGCTCCGGCAAGGTAAAAAGAATAACGGTTTCCAGGCCTGAAAGGTTGCGGTTCGCGTCGGCCATTGTGCGCTCATACTCAAAATCCGCCGTGGTTCTCACTCCACGCAGCAAATGAGTGCACCCCAGGCGGCGCGCCGCCTGCCATGTCAGCTCCGAATAGGCCTCAACCTCAATGCGCGGGTCATCGCCAAACACATCGAGAATCGCGGCCACCCGCTCCTCAACGTCTACTGCACTCGGCTTCTGGGCGTTAACCCCGATGCCTATAACTATGCGGTCAAAAATGCGCAGGCCGCGCTCAACCACCGACTGATGGCCAAGCGTAAACGGGTTAAACGACCCCGCAAAAAATGCAATTCGTTCCATATTCATATCACCCGCAAATGTAGCAAAAATCCCCGACACCACCAAACCCACCCGTTGCTTCAATTGCGGATATTCATCATGGCATCTTCCGTTTTCGCGTTTTCATATTTCAACTCGGTGCGCTGAATGATGTAGGTATGGTGGAACATAGAACAACTGACAAAGAAGGGAAAACCATCCGTAAGCAATATGAAGTTGATTTTGTAGCGAATCAAGGTAGCCAGCGTTATTAAATGCTCTATGCGGTGGTAATACGTTTAGGCTCGTGGCGCGAGCCTAACATATCATTTTTTCTTTTGGGGAATGTGGTTGAAGCGCCACTGGAGGTGGAACATAAAGTAGCGGGGGAGCACGGTGCGTATGGTTTCGGTGCGAGCCTGGGCGTTCATGGTGTAACTGACATTGCTTAGATTGTGGAGCATGTCATAGCCGTCGAGCATCAGCAGCAACTGACCTTTAAGTG
>CAZDVP010000036.1:0-8510 GCA_964508865.1 uncultured Bacteroides sp.
GGTTATTCGGTGAGGGGTTCCATGTGGAGGGAGGTGTGGGTCTGTGGGCCGAAGGCGTTGCGCAGGGCGTTTTCGGTGCGTGTGGCTATGGTGTGGGCATCGGTCAGCGACATGTTGCCGTCCATTTTTATGTGGGCATCAATGGCAATGTTCGGGCCGATGCGGCGCGTGCGCAACTGGCCTATGCGTTCCACTCCCGCCACCGAGAGCATTACACGGCGGATTTCATTTTCCTGCTCCGCGGGCAGGGAGCGCTCGAGCAGTTCGTCGACCGCCGGGCGCATGATGTCGATGGCCACCTTGACTATCAGGGCGCCAACGACTATGGCCGCAATCGGGTCGGCCACTCTCCAGCGTTCGCCCATGAACATTGCCAGCGCGATGCCGGCCAGAGTGCCGAGCGACGACAGGGCGTCGCTGCGGTGATGCCAGGCGTTGGCCATTACGGCTTGCGAGCCGAGGCTGCGGCCGGCGCGCACGGTGTAGTGATAGAGTCCTTCTTTGGCCAGAATCGACACCACGGCCACTATGAGCGCTATGTTTTCGGGCCGTTCCAGAATCTCGCCCCTGCAGGCGGCGGCAATCAGCCCCGCCGAGCTGACAAAGATGTTGACGGCAACCAGCAGCAGAATGATTCCGATGAGCAAGGTGGCCATGGTTTCGAATTTGCCGTGGCCATAGTCGTGGTTTTCGTCTTGCGGCTTGGAGGAGGTGCGCACGAAAAGCAGCACTATGATGTCGGTCAGGAAGTCCGACAGCGAGTGAACCGCGTCGGCAATCATGGCCGTTGAGTGTCCCACTATGCCTGCCAGGAACTTGAGCACCACCAGCAGCGCGTTGACCGCCGAGCCAACCAGAGTTACCTTGTAGATTTTATGTTCGCGGGTTTGAGGCATCAGTCTTCAAGGTAGTAAACAATGGTCGAAACGACGCGCACGTTCTTTTTCTGGGGAGTCGACGAGTCGGTGTCGTTGATAGAGAACTGGCCCTGGGTTGCGGTTTTGATTTTTCCGACCTTGCTCTGCGAGTCGGCGGCAAAGCGGCCGGCAGCCTCGCGGGCGTTTTTGGTTGCTTCGGCAATCATTTCGGGTTTGATGTCGTTCAGGCCGTTGAACTGATAGTTTATGTAGTTATTGCCTGCGGCCACACCTTTTTTGAGCAGTTCGCTCTGGCGGTTGAGCAGTTCGCGCACTTTGCCGACCTTGGTCGTTGCAACCGTTATGGTCACGTTGAGGTTATATTGATACCTTGCCTGCGAGCTGCCGTAAACATTGCCGGCGGCATTGTAGAGGTCCGGCGGATTAACGGAGATTTCGTCGGAGTCGATGCCGTTGGTCGTCAGGAAGTCAACAACGATTTTGTTGTTGGCCTGCATCTGGTCATAGAGAGCGGTCAGGTCGTTGCCGGCAACGGCATAGGTTATGGGCCAGGTAACGAAATCGGCTTCGACCACTCGTTCGGCCAGGCCGCGAACCGTTACCTCGCGGTCGCGGAAGGCGAAGTTGTCGATGCCGCCTTTAACGGCAAATCCGAGAATGCAGACGCTCGCGGCCAGAATGGTTGCCGCAATGATTTTTTCTGATTTCATGGTTGAAAAATTTTTTAGGGGGGAGATTTTGTTAATTATCCGAAAAAGAGGTAGGCGGCCAAAACGCCGGCAATGGAGCCGGTTGCGTCGGCCAGCAGGCCATAGCCAACGGCATAGCGGGTGCGCTTAACTCCCACCGAGCCGAAATAAACGGCCAGAACGTAGAAGAGAGTGTCGGTCGAGCCCTGAATCGCGGCGCTGACGCGCGCAACGAAGGCGTCGGGCCCGTAGGTGTTCATCAGGTCAACCATCATTCCGCGCGAGCCTGAGCCGCTCAGAGGCTTCATCAGCGCCGTTGGGAGCGCTCCGACCCATTGGGAGTCGAAGCCCAGGGCGTTGACCGCGCTTTCGAGCCCGGAGGTGATAACGTCCATGGCTCCCGAGGCGCGAAACATTCCAATGGCCACCAGTATGGCCACCAGATAGGGAATGATTTTCACTGCGGTCTGAAAGCCCTCGCGAGCGCCGTCGATAAAAGCGTCGTAGAGGTTTATGCGCCGCAGCAGTCCGGCGCCCATAAACAGGGCGATTACGCCAAACAGCAAGAAGTTGGTAATGAAATTCGAGTAGCGCTCAACGTTGGCCGGCGCCAGCGAATTGAAAAACCAGACCATGCCGCCAACCAGCGCCGTCAGCCCGCCAAGCCAGCCGAGCAGAACCGGGTCGAGCAGAGAAATGCGCTGCTTGAGGCAGAGCGCAATGATTCCGACCAGGGTGGCGATGAATGTGGCCACCAGAATCGGCAGGAAAACGTCGGTTGGGTTCGCCGCACCGGCCTGCGCCCTATACATTATAATGCTTATCGGAATCAGGCATAGCCCCGATGCGTTGAGAATCAGAAACATTATCATGGCGTCGGTTGCTGTGTCCTTTTTGGGGTTCAGCTCCTGAAGTTCCTGCATGGCTTTCAGCCCCAGGGGGGTTGCGGCGTTGTCGAGGCCGAGCATGTTGGCCGACACGTTCATGAAAATCGAGCCCATGGCGGGGTGGTCTTTGGGCACTCCGGGAAACAGCCGCGTAAAAAGCGGGCTCACCAGCCGGCCGAACATGCGGATAACTCCGGCGCGCTCGCCGATTTTCATCAGTCCGAGCCATAGCGTCAGTATGCCGGTCAGCCCCAGCGCAAGTTCAAAAGCCGTTGAGGCCGACGAAAAGCTCGCCGTCATGATTTCAGACCAGACCTCCAGGTCGCCGGCAAAGAGCGTGCGACCTGCGGCAACCAAAAAGGCCACCAGAAAAAAGCCGACCCAGATATAGTTCAGAACCATAGCCTACGTTAATTTTTTCACCTCGCAAATTTACGCAAAAAATTCATAAAAACTGCATTCAGGGATTATAGAGGTCAGGATTGAAAAAATCCATGATTTCGTTCAGGTGGCTCAACGCGGCTTTTGCGGGGCCGTCGGGGTTGAGTTTGGCGGCGGCGTTGAGGTCGGTCAGAGCGCCTGCGCGCTGACCCAGGCGCCAGCGCAGGGTTCCGCGGCGGTAAAGGGCGTCGGCATCTGCGGGATTGGCTTCTATTCGGGCCGAGAGTTGGCTGATTTCCTGTTCAATGTTGTTCATAAGCGGTGGAGAGTGTATAGTCAGGCGTTTCAATCGTTTGCAGTCTGAAGCGTCGGCCGTCGGGCACCTGAGCCACGTCGGGCTCTATGAGCATTATGGAGCCCAGGCCGATAGTTGGCACTCCGGCGGCTTTGAAAACCGCTTCCTTGCAGGTCCAGGCAGCAAGCAGGCGGTTGGCCCACAGCGGCATCTCCTCGGGAGCAAGGAATTTGGAAATCACCCGCCGGAGCTGCTCCAGGCGCGGCTCCTCGATGTCGATTCCTATGCGGCCGCGCTCCGAAACCGCCACTGCGGCAAACCGCCGGCTGTGGGAAATGGAAATATTCAGGCCTGAGCCTGCAAGCAGCGGAGCGCCGTGGGCGTCGTGGAGCAGGCGCGCGTCGGGCCCGGCGGCGCGCTCGATCAGCCGGCCAACGGCCCGGCGTCCTCCCTCGGTTACGTAAATGTTCATTTGAGCATATAGGCTATGTCGGCGGCCAGGGCGTTGATTTGCGGGGCCACCGAGTCGGGGTTAGTTGTTTCGTTCCATTGGCTAACCGCCACTGCTGAGAGCACAAACGAGGTCGAATCGGTCATTATGAACTGCACCGGGGTTTTCAGCGCCTCGGGGGCAACAAACAGCTCGCTGCCACCGATGCGCAGAACCTGCGCCCGGCGGCTGCCCAGGTTGCGGCGGAAGCGGTCGTGGCGGTTATCGAGAGTTCGGGCCAGATTGCCGGCATCGGTCAGGGTGCAGTTAACCGTTATGCCATAGGCCGGATAAACGATGTTGAACCATCCGGGAGCCAGCGAGTCGATGCGCGCCGAATCATTGACGGCCAACTGCAGCGGCCCGAACGAGGCGATTCGGTAGGTCGGCTCATAAACGGCTATGCGCGGATAGGCCTCGGGGCGCGGCGTGGGTGCCGGGCGCTGCTTGCACCCGGCGCAGACTGCCAACGCAGCCAGCAAAGGGATTACGCGCCCCGGAGCCATTATTTCTGAATTTCGGGCATAACCTTGACGCGCACGTTGGCTATGCGGTGGTTCACCATGTCGAGAATCAAAAAGCGGCAGCGGCCATAGACCAGGCTCTCTTTTTCGCGCGGAAAGTCGCCCTTGATTGCCAGAAGCATGCCGGCCAGGGTTTCGCAGTCTTCAATAACCGGGCCATAGAGTTCCTCGGCTTCATCTTCCTGCTCGGTCACCCGGAAAAAGTCGTTGAGCAGCGTCTTGCCTTCAAAAATAAAGGTGTTGTCGGGGAGTTTCTTGTAGGTTTTCTCCACTTCGTCGTATTCATCGTCGATGTCGCCGACTATTTCTTCGAGCACATCCTCGAGGGTCACTATGCCCTGCGTGCCGCCGAATTCGTCGACAACAATGGCCATGTGGACCTTGCGGCGGCGGAAGTCTTCGAGCAGGTCGTCGATCATGCGCGATTCCGGAACGAAGTAGGCCGGGCGCAGCAGGCTCTGCCACTTGAAGTTTTCCGGCTGCTGCTCAACGTAGGGGAGCAGGTCGCGCGAGTAGAGAATGCCGCGGATGTTGTCTTGCGTTCCTTCATAGACGGGAATGCGCGCATAGCCGCTCTCAACCACCTCGGCCATAACTTCGGCAAACGAAGCGTTGATGTTGATGTCGGTAATGTCGACTCGCGGGGTCATCACCTCGCTGGCCGTGGTGTCGCCGAAGCGCAGAATTTCCTGAAGCAGACGCGAGTCGTCGCGCTTTTCAACGTCGGTGAGCTCCAGCGCCTGCGAGAGCTCGTCGGTCGAAATGTTTTGCGGCTTTTTGTCGACCACGTGGTGAACAATTGCCGAGCTGCGCACCAGCAGGGCGCTGAACGGCCGCATGCAGCCCATTAGCGTGCGCCAGATTCCGGCGGTTGCCCGGGCCCAGCTCAACGGCGCGGTCTGGGCGGCCAGCTTGGGCAGAATTTCGCCGAAAAGCAGAATCAGGAACGTTAGCAGCACGGTCTGGAGCACGAAGCTCAGAACCGGCGACATTCCGCTGAACACGGGGCCGAGGCCATAGTTGGTGAGCACCACTATGGCGATGTTGACCATGTTGTTGGCTATCAGAATGGTTGCGAGCAGCCGCTCGGACTGGCGCAGCAGGTTGCGCACCGGTGCGGTGTTGTCGGGGCCGAACTCTTCGTCGGCCTCGTTGAGTTCCTTGCGGGTCAGCGAAAAGAATGCGATTTCGCTTCCCGACACGAAGCCGGAAATCACCAGACACAGCAGTGCGATTATCAGGGCAACTATCTGCCCGGTACTCAAAGGGTCGATATCCACAGCGCGGTTATTCTTTGATTTCTTCGATGGTTACTTCGGCCATGATGCTTTCGCAGGGGCCAACCTTGGCCGATGCGTCGCCATAGGTTCCGTAGGCCAGCTGATAGGGAACGAAGAACACTGCCGTTTCGCCAATCGACATAAACGGAATTACCGACGACAGAACCGGGTGGCCGGGACGGCCGGCGTAGACCTGCATCGGAGCTATGGAGCGGAGCACTTCGCCCGACTCGGCGCGACGTTCGGTAATAGTCACTGTTATGGGCTGCGACGGGTTGATGACTTCGCCATTGCCGGCAACCACGGTTTTCTGCATCAGGCCGTCGGAGCCGACTTCGCGGAAGTCGGGGTTGCTTTTGAGCTTGGTTGCAACGGCCGACGCCATCATGCGGTTTTCGACCGCCTCCTTGGAGTTGAAGGTTTCGGCCTCGGCGCGCTGGCGGGCGCGGAGTTCAACCGTTGAAAACATTTGCTGGAACTGCGGCTGCAGCTCGCGCAGTTCGTCGCGGTTGAGCGAGTCGACCAGAAAAGCCTGGGTAATCACTTCCAGAAGCTGCGCTTTCGAAAAACTCTCCTGTGCGGCCAGCTGGCGGTAAATGTCGATGATTTCCAGACCCATCTGCATGCCCGAGAGGTAGCTGCGGTTGGCGGTGTCGAGGGCCATGACAGTGCGGATGCCGCGGAGCACTTCGCGCTTGTCGTCGCCAACGGTGGCTGCCGGATAGTCGGTGAAGCGATTGTTGAACACTCCGCCAATAAATGTGCCGTCGATTGCAACGAGCGTGTCGGCAAAGGTGGTTGCCTGTGCCATGTTCTGCTCATAAACCTCCTTGATGGTTTGCGGCTGCGGAGCTTTGGAGCAGCAGCCGGCAAGGGCTGCCGCTCCTAAAGCGATGAACGCAAATTTTTTCATTTGCCGATAACTTCCAGAAGTTCTACGTCGAAAATCAGAGTTGAGTTCGGGCCGATAACGCCGCCGGCACCCTGAGGGCCGTAGGCCAGATTCGAGGGAATGTGCAGGCGCCATTTCGAGCCGGCCTTCATCAGCTGCAGGGCTTCAACCCAGCCGGGAATAACCTGCGTAACGCCGAAGGTTGCGGGCTCGCCGCGTTCAACCGACGAGTCGAACACTGTGCCGTCAATGAGGCGGCCGGTGTAGTGAACCTTGACCTGATCCTGAGCGGTGGGCTGAGGGCCGTTGCCTTCAACCAGCACTTCATATTGCAGGCCCGAGGGAGTGGTTACCACTTCGGGGCGCTTGGCGTTGGCTTCGAGATGGCTCTTGCCGGCTTCTTCGTTGACCTTGGCGGCGGCTTCAGCCTGCTTTTGCATTTCCTGCTCCATGGCGGTGAAATATTCGCGAATGGTCTCCTTGGCCTCGTCGTAGGTCATGGCGAGTTCTTTGGCATTGAAAGCGGCGTCGAGGCCTTCGGCGAATTTTTTAACGTCGAGCTCCTTGATGCCCGATGAGCGGAAATTGTTGGCCATGCTCATTCCGAGAGCATAGCTGATTTTTTCAAGACTGTTCATTTTGGTTATTTTTGTTTGATTATACTTAGTGATTAAATCGACAGGCGACGCAGCGTTTCGAGCAGCGAGCGGTCGATTGGTTTGTCGTTCTTAATGGCTTTGGAGAAGGGAATGTAAACAATCTGGTCGTTTTGAATGCCGATCATAACGTTGCGCTGGTCTTCCATCAGCGCGTCGATTGCTGCAGCGCCCATGCGCGAAGCCAGAATGCGGTCGGTTGCCGTCGGCGAGCCGCCGCGCTGCAGGTGGCCCAGAATCGAAACGCGAACGTCGTAGGCCGGATATTCGCGGTGAACGCGCTCGGCCAGACCCATGGCGCCGCCGGTTACCGGGCTTTCGGCCACGAGCACTATCGATGAGTTCTTGCTCTTGCGGAAACCGTTTTTAATCAGTTCGGCCAGCTGGTCGACCTCGGTTGAGATTTCGGGAATAATGGCGGCCTCGGCGCCGGTGGCTATGGCGCCGTTCAGGGCAAGGAAGCCGGCGTCGCGGCCCATCACTTCGATGAAAAACAGGCGTTCGTGGCTCGTTGCGGTGTCGCGGATTTTATCGACGCATTCCATAATGGTGTTTAGCGCCGTGTCGTAGCCAATGGTTTTGTCGGTGCCGTAGAGGTCGTTGTCGATAGTGCCGGGCAGGCCTATGCACGGAAAGTTGAATTCGTTGGCAAAAATGCGCGCGCCGGTCAGCGAACCGTCGCCGCCAATAACCACCAGGGCGTCGATTTCGTGGCGGCGCAGGGTGTCGTAGGCCAGCTGCCGGCCCTCGGGGGTCTGGAACTCCTTGCATCGGGCGGTTTTCAGGATTGTGCCGCCGGCCTGGATGATGTTGCTGACGTTTTGGGTTTTGAAGTCTTCGATTTCGTCGGTCAGCAGCCCTTTGTAGCCGCGATAAATACCTTTGACTTTAAAGCCGTTGTAGATAGCTGAGCGGGTAACCGCACGGATAGCGGCATTCATGCCGGGGGCGTCGCCGCCGGAGGTCAGTATGCCGATGCATTTAATTTCTGCCATAATTATTCAAATGATGTTTCTATTATAACACCGCAAATTTACTCAAAAAAGTTAACATCCAAAAACCAAACGTTAATTATCCCTAAGGTTAAATAAACGTTGGCACGAACTGGATGCCGAGAACCGATGCAATGCGGAAAAAAGATGAGAGCTGAATGTCGGCTTTGCCGTTTTCAACCCGTGCAATGTAGCTTTGTTCGCGGCCAAGGCGTTCGGCAAGCTGCTTTTGGGTTAGTTTCAGTTCTTTGCGACGCTCTTTGAGCATATTGCCGTAGAACCAGGTCAGCGCCTCTTCGTTGAATTTTTCGCGCGAGGGTGTGCCGCAGGCTCCATATTGCTCGTTCAAGCGTTGATTGAACGAGGGCAGTTTCGATATTTTTTCAGGGTCTAATTGTTTCATAGCGTAAGTCCTTCTAAAATTTTAGTGGCGAGTTCAACCTGTTTCTTATAATCTTTGTTGGATTTTTTCAGAAATCCGTTCAACAGAATAATCTGAGTTGCCTGAATAAAGTTCGGATTGTCGGCGGCAAACAGCACTGTGCG
>CAZDVP010000036.1:8610-15133 GCA_964508865.1 uncultured Bacteroides sp.
ATTCATCGAATTGAGGTGTTGGAATTATCTGCCTGACCTCAACGGTTTTTTCATTATCTTCATTCATGGACGCAAAGATAACTAATTAGTTATAAATTTGCAAATTTCTGGGTGGTTATTTGCGGTTGCGGGGGTGGTGGAGGAGGATTTCGGTGCGCAGGCGCGAGCGGTCCAGGTGAATGTAGATCTGGGTGGTGGCTATGCTTTCGTGGCCCAGCATCTGCTGAATCGCGCGCAGGTTCGCTCCGCCCTCAAGCAGGTGTGAAGCAAAGGAATGGCGCAGCGTGTGGGGCGACACTTCGGCGGCTATGCCGGCATCGGCAGCCAGCCGGCGCACAATGTCGAAAACCCTCATGCGGGTTATTCGCCGCCCGGTCCGCGGGGCGAGAAACACATAGTTTTCCTCGCCGGGACGGATTTTGCCGCGTGAGCGTTCGTCGAGCCATTGGCTCAGAACGTCGGCCGTAATCTCGCCCATGGGCACCAGCCGCTCCTTGGAGCCTTTGCCGACTACCGACAAATAGCCCTCGGCCAGGTTCAGGCGGCCGATTTCGAGGTTTATGGCCTCGCTGACGCGCAGCCCGCAGCCATAGAGGGTTTCAATCAGCGCGCGGTCGCGCAGGGCCTGAGGCGACTGCGGGTCGATTGCTGCTATCATGGCGTCGATTTCCTCAACGCTGAGCACCGACGGCAGGTTCAGGCCGATTTGCGGCGGCTCGAGCAGCAGCGCCGGGTTGGTTTCAACGAAGCCTTCGGCAACCAGGTAGCGAAACAGCGCGCGGATGCCGCTGACCATGCGGCGCAGCGAACGCGGCGCGAGCCCCAGGTCGACCATGGCCACCATGAACTGATGCAGCGTTTCAACGTCGACGCTGTCGAGCCCCCTGCCCTCCGCCTCCAGAAATTCGAGCAGACGCGTTGCGTCGCGCAGGTAGGCCTGGCGCGAGTTGTCGGCGCTGCCCAGCTCGAGCAGCAGGTAGGCCGAAAAGCCGGCCAGGATTTTGCGGGAGTCAGTCGGCAGGACCCTCACTGCGGATAGTTGAGGTTTTCGGCCATCGGATTGGCGAGCACTTCGGTCAGAAAGCGGGCGGCAAGGGCGCGGGCGCCTTCGGGGTCATTGAAGGTGTAGTTGCCGCAGTCGCGGGCGGTGGCACCCGGAATTTCGCCCTTGAAGTCGGCGATGAAGGCAAACATGCGGCGCATCAGCGGCAAAATGTCGGCGCTTTCGAGGCGCCCCTGCAGAATCAGGTAAGAGCCGGTGCAGCAGCCCATAGGGCCCCAGTAGACTATTCGGTCGCGCCATTGGGGGTCGTTGCGCAGATAGGTTGCCGCAAGGTGTTCGATGGTGTGGAGCGCGGCGGGGTCGGCGGCCGGCTCGCGGTTCGGGCGGGTCAGGCGGATGTCGAAGGTGGTTAGTTCGTCGCCATGGGGCGTCAGGTCGCGGCGGCTCACAAAGATTCCGCGCTCCAGCTTCAGGTGGTCGATTTGGAACGATGCGATTTTTTCCATCAGTTGATTTCGTTGAGCAGGCGGCTCACAATGTCGAATGCGCGGCGCGGCGCGTCTTCCCAGAACGAGGCGTATTGGGCGCCGTTGTCGGCAACTTCGCCGGGGGTGTCGGAAATCACGCGCAGACACAAAAAGTCGATGCCGTGGCGGAAGCAGGTCTGAGCAATGGCGGCGCTCTCCATGTCGATGCCAACCGCGTCGGGATAGAGCGTCAGAACCCGGTCAACCGTTGCGCGGCGGTCAACGAAAATGTCGCCCGAGGCAACCACTCCGAATTTCACCCGCGGGTCGGAGGTGAGCGCCGGCAGGTTCAGCAGTTGCTCCGGGGCCTTGAACAGCGCGGGGCAGCCTGCGGCCTGCCCCGGGGTAGTTCCGGGGCCGCACCAAACGTCGTGGTAGCCAACGGCCGTTGCGGCAACAACGTTGAGAACCTCGGCGGCGTGGCCTGTGCCGCCGGCAACTCCGGTGTTGATTACCAGTTGCGGCGCAAAGAGTTGAATCAGGGCCCGGGTTCCCAGGGCGGCATTGACTTTGCCGATTCCGCATTTGCCGATGCACACGCGGTGGGAGCCAATCCGGCCCAGGTGGAATTCGAAGCCGTCGGCTTCAGCTTTTTCGGGTTGCTCAAGGAGCGGCAGGAGCAGTTGCAGCTCCTTGTCCATGGCAACTATGATTCCTATGTTCATTTCAAATGTTGAGCGAAAGGGAGATTGAGGGAATCTGCGGGTCGTAGACAATGGTGCCGTCGACCGCGTTGAGCAGCGGCTGATAGTTGGGCACCGCCATCGGCTCTTTGCCTGCCTTTGAGCCGGGGGCCGAGATGGCGAAGGTGCAGGTTTTGTCAGCGACCGAAACGTCAACGCGGATGTTGCCGGCGCTGATGGAGCGCACCATGGAGTCGACGCATGCCAGCAGCAGAATCTGAATGCGGCGCGGGTCGGTGGAAACTATCGGGTCGCCGGGGGCTTTGTGGAGCTGGATGCTGACTCCGGGGTCGAGCTTGGGTTCTACGGTGTCGACCGCTATGGTGGCAACGCTGTTAACGTCGACCGGAACCTTCGTGCCCTGAATCGGCTTGGAGTTGCTCATCGAGAATTCGTGGATGTCGTTAACAACGTCCTGGATAATCTGCTGGTTGGTGCTGATGATTTCGGCAAAGTGCTGAATATAGTTCGCGGTCGGCGAATCATCGTCGGGCAGGGCGTCGATAATCATGCGGCTATAGTTCACGATTGAGTTGAGCGGGGTCGACAGCTCGTGGTGAACGTAGGTCATCAGCTGGATTTTTTCGGTTTCGCGGCGGCGCACTTCGTTGAGCTCTTCTTTGAGTTTATTGAGCTTTTTCTCCATGAGCTTGTGGTCGTCGATAGCGTCTTGTGCCTCCTTTTTGCGGTTGCGGTTCATTCTGCATTCGAAGAACAGAAGCAACCCCAAAGTCAGGCTCAGGCCGAGCAGAACCGCAACGGCTATGACCAGAATTTTGTTTTGAGTGCGTTCGTCGTGGAGCTTTTCGGTTATTTGCTGGCGGCGCAGGGCGTTCACGTCGTAGAGCAGCTGCAGCTCGCGCAGGCGTTCGCTGGTTCGGTAGTTAACGTATTCTTCCAGCAGATGGGAGTTGCGCACTTCGGCGTTACGCTTGATTTCCTTGTTGCCGGCCAGGCTGGCAACTTCAATGAGCTGGCGCAGGTAGAATCGTTTGTCGTAGAGCGTGCTGGCCGAGTCAACGAGCTCTTCGGCCAGGCCGAGCGCTTCTTCGTAGTTGCCGTCGCGCATCAGGGCGCCGACGCGAACCGACGCGTTGGTCGACAAATCGTCGGCCAAATCCGGATTGCGGGCGGCCAGCTCGTTCATCTGGGTGATGTAGTCGTTGAGCTCCTTGCCCGACAGGTTGGCATGGTTGCGCACCATGCGGCGCAGACACAGGTAGCGCTGGTGGTCAAAGTTCTTGAATTTGCGTCCCAGGCTGTTATAGTATTGTTCGAGGCGGTTGAAATAGAGCAGCTGGTTGCGGTCGGCGCGGATGCTCTTGTTGATTTTGTCGTTGTGCCAGTAGGAAACGGCCGCTATGTTGTTGAAGCGCGAGCGCAGGTAGTTGTTGGGCAGAGTGGGCAGGGAGTTCAGGGCCTTGTCCAGGTCGTCGAGATATTTGGTGAGCATTTCGCCCTGGGTCTGGTCGCCCAGAGTGGCCACGAGGCTGAACAGACGCGAAACTTTTTCGTAGGGGTCGTGTTCGTCGGGCATTTCGGCAACTATTTTCAGCAGCTGGCGGGTGTAGTTGTCGCGGTCTTCGTTGGAGGAAAAAGTGTTGGCCGATGCGTTGCAGCTGTTGATAAACACCAGGGTCTGGCGCTTGTCTTCGCAGTCGGGAACCGACTCCAGGGCCGTGCGTGCTTCCTGAATGAGTTCGGGCTTTTCTTGCAGCAAACCCACCAATGCTAAATTGCGCAGCATTTCCAGGCGTGTTTCCGACTTGTTGAGCCGCCGGCTCAGGTTATTGATGATGCGGATTGTTTCAACGTTTTCGCTAATTCGCCCGCAGTCAAGAATATCACAATAAATTTTCAGTGAATCGGATGCGTTCGGGGCGTTTTGCAGTTCAATCAATAGGGAATCGGCGGGTGAGCTGGGTTCACTCGAGCGCATGTTAGCCGTAGCTAACGTGCAGGCTGTTAGCGCAATAAGTACTCTTTTATTCATCAATTTGTAACTTAATGGTAACAATTTCGCCACAAAGTTAGTAATTTTTATTCGTAAAATGCAAATAAAAATTAAATATTTGCTATCTTTGCACTTATGATTAGCAATTTTGGAATCAAGGATGCCCTCGATGTGCTGCTGGTTGCCGCGCTGCTTTTTTGGCTCTACAAGCTCATGAAGCAGTCGGGAACGCGCAATCTCTTTATCGGCGTTCTGGCGTTTATCGGCGTTTGGCTTCTAACGTCGGAAATTCTGGGTATGCGCCTGACCGGCACTATACTCGACAAGTTCATGAGCATCGGTCTGCTCGTGTTGGTAATTCTTTTTCAGGAGCAGATTCGACGCTTCCTCGAGGAAATCGGCTCCAACCAGCGCTGGCGCGGACTGCGCCGGCTTTTCCGCCGCAAGCTCGAAGGCAAGAGTGCCGAGGCCGAGGAGATGGAAAAGGCCCACCGCTGGGTAATGCCGATAGTTTATGCCTGTATGAACATGGCTCGCTCGCGCACGGGCGCGCTCATTGTTATTGAACAGAACATCAGCCTGACGGCCTATGAAAAGACCGGCGACATGATCGACGCGCGCCTGAACTCGCGCCTGCTCGAAAATATTTTCTTCAAAAATTCGCCGCTCCACGACGGCGCCACCATTATTGCGCGTGGGCGCATAGCCTCGGCCGGCTGCATTCTGCCGGTGAGCCACGACAGTTCCATTCCCCGCTCGCTGGGCCTGCGCCACCGTTCGGCCTTGGGCATTGCGCAGGCAACCGACGCGGTGGCCATAGTCGTGAGCGAGGAAACCGGCGGAATCAGCATTGCCCACCGCGGACGCCTGTCGACCCACGTGAGCACCGCCGAGCTCGAACGCCGTCTGACCCACCTTTCTGAAGACTAACCCCCCTACCCCACTCCCCAATGAGCTATCTCAACGACCTGAACGACGCGCAGCGCGCGGCGGTGACCTATAGCGCCGGGCCGGAGCTGGTAATTGCCGGCGCCGGGTCGGGCAAAACCAGAGTGCTGACCTATAAAATCATGCACCTGCTGCTGGAGCAGAAAATGGAGCCCTGGCGAATCATGGCGCTGACCTTCACCAACAAGGCGGCCAACGAAATGCGCTCGCGAATCGAGCAGATGGTGGGACCGAAAACCGCCTCGCGCCTCTGGATGGGAACTTTCCACTCCATTTTCCGCCGCATTCTCAACTCCCATGCCGACCGCCTCGGATTCAAGCCCGGTTTCAGCATCTACGACACTCAGGACTCCAAGGCGCTGGTCAAGGCGATTATCAAGGAAATGGACCTCGACGACAAAATCTATAAGCCGTCGAGCGTTCTCGGTGCAATATCGGCGGCCAAGAACTCGCTGATTTCGCCCGCGCAGTATAAAGCCAGCCGCGAAATCATCGATGCCGACAAGCGCGCCCGCCGCCCGATGCTCTATGCCATCTACGAGGCCTACTGCCGCCGCTGCTTCGTCAGCAACGCAATGGATTTCGACGACCTGCTCTATTTCACTAACGTTCTGTTTCGCGACAACGTTGACATTCTCCACCACTATCAGGAGTTTTTCCGCTATGTGCTGGTCGATGAGTATCAGGACACCAACTTTGCCCAGCACCTGATCGTTCAGATGCTCACCCGCCAGAGCGGCAACCTCTGCGTTGTTGGCGACGACGCCCAGAGCATCTATTCCTTCCGCGGAGCGAATATCGACAACATCCTGAACCTGAAGCGCCACTACCCCACCCTGCAGACCTTTAAGCTCGAGCAGAACTATCGCTCGACCCAAACCATAACCAACGCCGCCAATTCGCTCATTGCAAAAAACACGGAGCAGATCCGCAAAAACGTTTTTTCGCGCAACGAGCAGGGCGCGCCAATTGAGCTGGTCAAGGCCTACAGCGACTTCGAGGAGGGCTACCTGGTGGCCAACCGCATTGCAACACGCCGCGCCGAGGCCCACGATTCATTCGAGGACTATGCCATTCTCTACCGCACCAACGCCCAGAGCCGAGTGCTGGAGGAGTCGCTGCGCAAGCGCAACATCCCCTATCGCATCTATGGCGGCCTGTCGTTCTATCAGCGCCAGGAGGTCAAGGACGCGCTGGCCTATTTCCGCCTGAGCATGAACGTTGACGACGACGAGGCCCTGCGCCGCGCAATCAACACCCCCGCCCGCGGAATCGGCCAGACAACCATGCAGCGGCTGACCCGCGCAGCCCTGGAGAGCCAGGTGAGCCTCTGGACCGTTATCAGCGACCCGGCGGCCTACCCTGCCGGCCTGGGCGCGGCGGCGCTGAAAAAGCTCGACGCCTTCCG
>CAZDVP010000037.1:0-15090 GCA_964508865.1 uncultured Bacteroides sp.
ACACCTGCCAGGAAGCCAACGGCGTTAGCTGGCTCCACGGCGAAGTGTCGAAGAAGATGTTTGCCGGTATCTGGAAAGGCTATGACTGGAAGGAAAGCCACGTTGGCTACGTTACCAACGGCGTTCACATGCCAACCTGGGCTGCTTCGGAATGGAAAGCATTCTACACCGAAAAGCTCGGCAAGCAGGTGTTCCAGCATCAGGACGACGTTAACGCCTGGAAGGGTCTGTTTAACGTAAGCGACGATGAAATTTGGAACATGCGCGTCATGATGAAGAACAAGTTCATCAACTTCGTTAAGCGCGATTTCAAGGCTAAATGGCTCGCCAACCAGCGAGACCCATCCGCAGTTCTCGGCATTCTCGACCGCATCAACCCCAACGCCCTCATCATCGGTTTTGCCCGCCGCTTCGCAACGTATAAGCGCGCTCACCTGCTCTTCACCGACCTTGACCGCCTGGCCAAGATTGTCAACAACGAGCAGTTCCCCGTGCAGTTCGTATTCTCCGGCAAGGCTCACCCCGCCGACGGTGCCGGCCAGGGCCTGATCAAACGCATCATGGAAATCAGCCGCATGCCTCAGTTCCTCGGCAAGATTATCTTCCTTGAAGACTACAACATGATTGTTGCCAAGCGCCTCGTAACCGGCGTTGATATCTGGCTGAACACCCCCACCCGTCCGCTCGAAGCATCGGGCACATCGGGCGAAAAGGCCGAAATGAACGGCGTTCTGAACTTCTCGGTTCTCGACGGCTGGTGGTACGAAGGCTACAAGTTCGACGAAAAGGCCGGCTGGGCTCTCACCGACAAGCGCACCTACACCGACCAGGGCCAGCAGGACAAGCTCGATGCCGCAACCATCTACTCGATGCTCGAAAACGAGATTATTCCTCTCTACTTCGCCAAGAACTCCAAGGGCTACTCTCCTGAATGGGTTCAGTACATCAAGAACTCTATCGGCCACATCGCTCCTAACTTCACCATGACCCGCATGATCAATGACTACATTGATCGTTTCTACACCAAAGAAGCACGCCGCTACAGCTCGCTCGCTGCCAACGACTACGCTCTGGCCCGCGAAATCGCAGCCTGGAAGGAAAAGGTCGCTTCTAAGTGGGATGGCATTCAGGTTATCAGCGTTGATGACTCCAACACCTCAAACGCCGTAACCGCTACCGGTACTGACCATGATGCTACCGTGGTTCTCAACACCAACGGCCTCGCCGGCGATCTGGGTGTTGAAGCCGTAGCCTTCAAGAACGTTGACGGCAAGGACGAATTCGAGGAAGCCATTGAGCTCACCCCGGTCAAGACCGACGGCGACGTTGTTACCTACCAGCTCAAACATAAGCTCAACAATCCCGGTCTCTACCGCTATTCGTTCCGCATCTTCCCCAAGAACGCTGCGCTGGCCCACCGCCAGGACTTCGCTTGGGTACGCTGGATTTAATTTCGCATCTCCTGAAATTAGGGTGGCCAACATCGGCCACCCTAATTATTTTCAACAACTTCACCACAATTATTTAAACCCCAACTTCAATTCTCAACTATGGGAGGCTTTTTCGGTATAACAGCGCGCAAACAGTGCCGCACCGATCTTTTCTATGGTGTAGACTATAATTCTCACCTGGGCACCCGCCGCGCGGGCATGGCTACTTACGACAGTGAAGATAAGCGCTTCGTCCGCAAAATCCATTCGCTCGAAAGTACCTACTTTCGAACCAAATTCGAAAAGGAACTCGACAAGTTCTCGGGCAACTCCGGTATCGGCATCATCTCCGACACCGATCCCCAGCCTATCATCATAAATTCCCACCTCGGCAAGTTCGCTATCGTAACGGTTGCCAAAGTATGCAACCTCGACGAACTCGAAAAGGAGCTGCTTGAACAGGGTGTGCACTTTGGCGAACTCAGCTCGGGCTATACCAACCAGACCGAGCTCATTGCCCTGCTCATCAATCAGGGCAAGACCTTTGTTGACGGCATCGAGAATGTCTACAATAAAATTAAAGGCTCCTGCTCACTGCTGATTCTGACCGAGCACGATTCAATAATCGCCGCACGCGATAAACTCGGCCGCACGCCGATTATTCTCGGCCACAAGGAAGGCGCATGGGCAGCCACTTCGGAGAGCACCGCATTCCCAAATCTCGACTTTGAACTGGTACGCGACCTCGGCCCGGGCGAAATCGTTGAAATGACTGCCGAGGGAATAACTCAGCTTCGTCAACCCAATGAGGAAATGCAGATTTGCTCATTCCTTTGGGTTTACTATGGTTTCCCCACTTCAACCTACCAGGGTAAGAACGTCGAGGAAGCACGCTTCAAAAGCGGCTACGCCATGGGGCAGACCGATCCGTCGGAAGTTGACTGCGCATGCGGTATTCCCGACTCCGGCACCGGCATGGCTTTGGGCTATGCCGCCGGCCATAAAGTGCCCTACCACCGCTGCATCAGCAAATACACTCCCACCTGGCCCCGCTCATTCACTCCGGCCAATCAGGAAATGCGCAACCTCGTGGCAAAAATGAAACTCGTTCCTAACGCGGCCATGCTCAAGGACAAGCGCGCGCTGTTTTGCGACGACTCAATCGTTCGCGGAACTCAGCTTAACGATAATGTTGGCGAACTCTATCGCTGCGGAGCCAAGGAAGTTCACATGCGCATTGCCTGCCCGCCGCTGATTTATGGTTGCCGCTATGTTGGTTTCACCTCGTCGAAGTCCGACATGGAGCTGCTGACCCGCCGCCTCATCAACGAATTTGAGGGCGACCCCAACGCTCATCTCGACGAGTATGCCACCACCGGCTCAGAACGCTATAACCGCCTTGTCGAAGCTATCCGCAAGCGCTTCAATCTGACATCATTGCAGTTCAATCCGCTTGAAACACTGGTTGAAAGCATCGGCCTGCCCAAATGTAAAATCTGCACCCACTGCTTCGACGGCAGCTCGCATTTTTAATATAACTATGATAAACCTGACTGACATTAAATCGCCGGCCGATATTAAAAAGCTGCGCATAAACGAGCTGCCGGAGCTTTGCAATGAGTTGCGAGCCGTTCTGCTCAACAAACTTGCCAATCATGGCGGTCACTGTGGCCCGAACTTAGGGTTCCTGGAAGCCACGGTTGCGCTCCACTATGTGTTCGACGCTCCGGCCGACAAGCTCGTTTTCGACGTTTCGCACCAGACCTACGTCCACAAAATGCTGACCGGGCGCATCGAGGCTTTTGCCAGTGCCGAGCATTTCGATGACGTTACCGGCTATACCAATCCCGGCGAGAGCGACTATGACCTGTTTGAAATCGGCCACACGTCAACCAGCGTGAGCCTCGCCTCCGGCCTGGCCAAAGCACGCGACATGGCAGGTGGAAAAGAAAACGTTGTAGCCATTATCGGCGACGGCTCGCTCAGCGGCGGCGAGGCTTTCGAAGGCCTTGACTATGCTGCTACCCTCAAGTCGAATTTCATCGTTGTTGTTAACGACAACGACATGAGCATCGCTGAGAATCACGGCGGCCTGTATGATAACCTGCGCCTTTTGCGCGACACCAACGGCCAGGCGGAACCCAACTTTTTCCGCACTCTTGGCTATGAGTATGTGTTTGTTAAGTACGGCAACGACGTGCGCTCGCTTGTTGAAGCCTTCGAAAAAGTGAAGAACTCAGCGGTGCCGGTTGTGGTTCATGTTGCCACCCAAAAAGGCATGGGCTACGCGCCGGCCGAGGCTGATCGTGAATCGTTTCACTACACCGGCAAATTCGACCTTGAAACCGGCGCTCCGCTCTATATCAGTGAAGAACCGGACTGGACCGACATCTTCTATCAGACAATGGAGCCGATGCTTGCCGCAAACCCCAAGGTTGGTGTTATCACTGCCGGCACTCCCGGTGCCATCGGTTTTGATGCCGAACGCAGAAAGCATGTGGGCAAGCAGTTTATCGACGTTGGCATTGCCGAACAGCAGGCTGTTGCTCTCGCTTCCGGCATGGCTAAAGGTGGCGCCCGCCCTGTTTTCGGCGTTGTCAGTTCCTTCATTCAGCGCGCCTACGACCAGCTGAGTCAAGATGTTGCTATCAACAACACTCCCGTAGTTGTCAACATCGTTTATGGCGGCATCAACTCCATGACCGACGTGACTCACCTCGGCTGGTTCGACATTGCACTGATCAGCAATATTCCAGGCTGGGTATTTCTCGCCCCGACCTGCCTGGAGGAATATCAGTCGATGCTCCGCTGGGCGGTTGGTCAGACTGAACACCCCGTCGTTGTCCGTCAGCCAAGCGGAGCCGTATGGTCTACCGGCAAGGAGTTCACTCAGAACTATTCGGAACTAAACCGCAGCTCGGTTTGCCGCAAAGGCTCTAAAGTGGCTCTGATCGCAGCAGGCTCAATGTTCCGCAACGCATTCGAAGCCGCCTCTGCTCTGGCTGCCGACGGAATCGAAGCAACGCTCATCAATCCGGTATTCCTCAGCGGATTAGACGTTGAACTTCTCGAAACACTCAAGGCTGACCACCATACTGTTTTGACCTACGAAGACGGAGTTCTCGACGGAGGGTTTGGCGAAAAAGTGGCCCGATTCTATGGTGTTTCCAACATGAAGGTAATCTGCCATGGCGTTGAAAAGAAATTCCTTGACGGTTATAGCGCCAAGGAAGTATATTCAGACTGCCGAATGACGGTCGAAGCCATTATTGCAGACGTAAAGGCTATTTACTGAGCAGTTCCAAAAGCTCCAAAGGAGTGATACCGGCCAGTTTCATTGCACTGCGCAGTGCCGGAACGGTAGTGGCCATAAACTCCTTGCGATAGAGTTCTCTGATTTTGTCGAGGGCATCGGGTGCGACATAGTACCCGAGCCCTCGTCGCTGATATATAACCCCGGCCTCGCTCAGGTCATCGTAGGCCTTCATAACGGTGCGGTTATTAACCGTCAGGTCAACGGCCAGCTCTTTGGTCGACGGTATGCGCTCGTCAGCCGGCCAGCTTCCTGAGCTAATCTGCGCGACGCAATAGTCAGCAACCTGCCTGAAAATCGGTTTGTCTGTTGCGAATTCAATCATAGCTGCTTGCGGCTGATTGCTTTTGCGGCTTTATATAACACAAAAACTGTTGCGACGCAGGCTATAACAGTCACCACGGTATTGCACGATGAGCTGACCTCATCAACATTTCGGCCGGTAATCGCAGTTACGAAGCCGATAATGAAGCAGCAAACCATGTAGCACATCATCATTCCCAAAGCCGCTCCGCAGGCCTTCAGTGCCCTGTGGGTCCTGGCGGCAAAAACTGCCCAGAGGGCTGCACCCTCACAAGCAAACAGCACTGCAAGACCCATAATGATGTTTCCGGTTGTTAACGAAGTGTGGGTAATCTGACCCAGAAGGCTGATAACTTCGCTATCATCTATGAAGAAAAATCCGTAAAGTTTAATCGGCAGCAGTAGAACGGGCACTCCGACAAACATCGCCAGAAATATTGCCTCAACTTTCTCATAGCCCAGCGCGGGCAGAGAGTAGAAAACCTCGTTGTTGGGCTGGCGGCTGAAGAAGCATGGCGAGAACATTACAACATAAGAGAGCAGCGACATCATCTGCAATGCCCATGAGTGTTGGTGATTGACCGCGTTGTTCATCAGGAAAGCATACAAGATCGAAAGCAGCGGATAGATAATAACCATCGGCTTCAGGGAAGGCCAAAAGTATTTCAGCACCATTTTAACGCGTGTCCAGCTGGTGCGGTCGGTCCACGAAAGAATTTCAGAGGATGTCATTGTTATGTTTGATTGCGAGATAAAGAAGTTCGTAGTCAATGGCGCTTTCAATCTTATCCGTGTTCGGGATGATACTGTGCAGATTGCCGAACCGGCGGATTGTGAACAAGGCTTCGGCGGGAGCCACACCCGATGTGGTTACAAAAGCAAGCCGCTCCAGAATCGAGTCAATCGGGGAGTTTATAAGTAACCGGCCTTTATCCAAAACGATCAGAGAATCGTAGAGCGGCAAAAGGTCTGAAAAATTATGAGTGCTTACAATAACGGTTGACACACCGTCGACACACCTGGCCATCATTCTCTGCAAGGCCTGCTTTGACTCAATATCAAGTCCGGTGGCCGGCTCATCGAGCAGCAGAATCTTAACGCCAAGGGATAATGCGTAGGCAACGGAAGCCTTCTGGCGCATGCCCATCGACATTGCCGAAAACTTCATCTTCGGGTCGATACCGAATTCTGAAAGGTTTGCGGCAAGCAGCTTGGCCGAGAAATGCGGGTAGAACTGAGCGTGAATCTTAACGAGCTGTTCAATATTCGCTGCCGGCCAATTGGTATTGACGCCGAGGTAGAACACCTTTGACAGCACGGAGGGAAGGCGGTAGGCCGTCGGGCCGCCGTCAATAAGGCATTTGCCTTTAGTGGCAAACAGCAAACCGTCAATCAGATGCAGCAAGGTCGTTTTGCCCGCGCCGTTGGCGCCGAGCAGCAGATGAATACCCGGATTGACCGTCGTTGAAACGTCGGTCAATGCCGGGGACAATTTGCCGTAGCTGAAACTGAGGTCCTTAAGTTCAATCTGCATAGGGTTCAACCGTATAGCCCGCACTGCGGAGTTGCTGAATCAGACCCTTTTCGCCTGGAAGGTGACCGCAGCCAACGGCAAGGAGAACGGATTCATTAGGCATGATTTCCACGAGTTTGGCTACCCAGGCACTGTTTCGGTCGGTGATGAGTCGCTTCATTTCTTCCTCGCTCATCTGGTCGCCTTCGAACATAACCTTTTCAATTGCCGCCATGTTTTGCGACAGATACGCATCGGTCAGCTCCTTGACTTTCGCAGCTGATTCTCCGCTGAGAATCTCGCGAACGGCTTTCATCAGGTCCTCTGCCTGCTCGGAAATCGGGTTGCCCATAAGGAGTGCGAGCTGCTGCTCTGCGCTCTCCATGGCAAACGGCTTTTTGCCGGCTTCTTGACCGAGTTTCTGAACCTGACTGTCGAGCTGCTGACCGGAGGCAAGAGCTTGAACGACTTCAGGGGGCATGGTGGCCATCGTTTCAAGCAGAGCGAGCTGAGTTGAAACAGCAGCCGGTTTCAAAGGCGCAAACATCGAAATGTTGACCTGGTCGCCCATATATTTTGCCAGAATAGAGCCGACTGAGTCAGCCTGGGCGGGAGTGAGAACCATTGTTAGCAGTGAATCGGCCGGAGCCATCATATATTGCATTGAGAGTTGCGTCTGAGCGGCCATGTCGGTCATGTCGATTTCACCGCCAACGGCTTCGACTTCATTGATTGCGCTGTTGAATCCCTTAATGGAGTCGAGCATCGAAATCGGGGCGAGGTGATGTGTGCCGAGCAAATAGGAATTGCCCTTAGCGCCGTTGCCGCTTACTTTCCAGAGAAGCTGAGCGTTAGCTCCGGCAACTGAGGCGGCAAGAAGGAGAACTGAAATGAGTAGTTTTTTCATTGTTGTTGGATTTTAAATGTTGTTTGCGGTGTAGTGGTGCACTCAACTACACCGCAAAGTTATAACAATATTTCAACATAACCAAACATTTTTACTGAAAAGTTGATGAAAATTTCGTAACTTTGCGCATATTTAACTCAAAAATCAATCATTCATGAAAAGTACAATCCTTTCAGTGTTATGCCTCGGGGCGGCTGTTGCAGCCTCGGCTTCAGAACCACTGACGCTGACTTTTCACCGGACAGGCACAGACGCCCAAAGCGTGACCGTCACCTCGAGCCTTCCGGGTGTATCAGCGTCGCTCGAATCAGTCAGCCACTCCCTCAAGGCAATCGGTAACGAAACGCTCTGTCCTGATGTTAACGGCAGCACGAACCCGAGTATTGTTTACTCATTTACCCTTTCCGGACTGCCGGATGACTGGTCATTCAATCATGTGGGCCTCGATATTACCGCCTACAATGCATCCGGTGCGACACAAATGACCGGCGACGGCAAGCACCGTCAGTTCAACGTAAATGTTGTAGCCAACAATTATAACGTTGCCACATTTACGGACCTTGACCCTGCCGCCGGTGTTGCCAACGCCCGCAAAGTTTGGGAAACATCAACCGGATTAAAAGTGAATACCGGCTCTGCTGCAACACTGACCATTATCGTTACAAAAGGCACTGAGAACGTTGGGTGCTTCTTCGGCCTCAACAGCATTTCTCTTACTACTCAGAGTGCTCCCGCCAATAAGGTCTATAACATCAAGTGGAAAAATAACACTCAAGATTATATGACCGCTATGTCCGACGGCTCGATTCAGATTGGCGGCTACAGCATCAACAACGCAATTTTCTGGGAGTTTATCCCCACAAATAACAAGAACTGCTACTACATCAAGAATACCGCCAACGGCCTCTACCTCGGTTCTTGCAACATGAATCCAAATTCTGCATCGCGCATTAGCCTGTCGGCCACCCCGGTTGAATATTATGTTGACCTTTCTGCTTCAACTGACGGCGCAAACGCAGGTTGCTACTGGATGTCGTCGACCGACTGCGCCAACTACTCCGATGAGAGCAAGGGCCCCAGAGCCCTCAACAAAGACGGTGGTTCTAACTACATCATCACCTGGACTGCCGGGGTTGGCAATGTAGGCTCTTATTGGCAATTGGTTGAAACGACCGACCTATATGAAATCCGCGCCTTCGCGGTCGGCTCACCCTATCATATCGCCGACATTTTCAATATGGTATTAAACTATGAGTTTGACTGGGTGTCTTATTCCCCGACAGTCAAAAACGCGAGCTGGATTTTCAGTGGCACCAGCAATGCTGCCGGCGGCTATCAGATAGTAAATGCTCAGACTAACGAGCCCATCAACAACGGCGCGAGATATAAAGTTGTTGCTAACGGTGATAAATTCAGCTTCGAGACTGCCAACGGTTCTCTACTGGATCTTGGCGGTAGTGAAAAGTTCACATTCATCCGTGCTCGCAGTAACTTCGAGCTCAATAACCGAATTTTCCAGATGCCTTGCGGCCAGATTGCCGACACTTGGATTGCCTCGGTTAGCTGCGGTGATTTCCACTACCCGATGGCTACCGCTTCGAACGGCAACCTCTATGCCGGAACTCTCCTCTCCGCCCCCCGCAAATATGAAATCCTTACCCGCGACGCCATCACTGCCAGCCCCGGCTCACTTGTTGAGCTTGCGATTTCGCTAAACAAAGCCCCCACCGATGCGTATACTCTAATGTTTTTTGCTGACTACGACCGCGATGGCGTTTTCGAACGTTCATTTGAAATCGATTGCGCTCAAACCATGAAGGCCGGATTTATTGTGCCTGAAGATGCCAAACTCGGCGATGTTCGTCTGCGTCTGCGCCTCAGCTGCAATGGCCTCAACGGTGCCGACGATGATGTTCGCGGCGAAATTCTTGACCTCAGGCTCAACGTCGTTGATCCGGGCACTACCCTGTTTGACCCTATTGTGAAAGCCAACGACAATACCCGCGGCACCGCCGAATGGGCCAACAACCTTGCAACTGCAACATCCAAAGGCAACGCCCTGTTCCTCTACTGGCAGGAAGCCATGCGTGTTGTTGGCGCAAACAATGAACTTGCGGTTGAGCCCTCTGCTCGTCAGCGTAACCTGACCGCAGTATTCTCTGCCAATACCGATAAAGTCGACGGAATCGACCCCGTTCTGCTCAACACCGTTAACACCAAAGCCCAAATCACCTTCAATGGCGCTGAAATAGCAGTCGAGGGTGCGAAAGCCATCAGCCTGCTCCTGTTTAACCTCAACGGTCAGCTCGTGGCGGCAACCGAAGCATCGGTTCTTTCCGTTTCCGACCTTACTTCCGGCATCTATATCGCCAAAGCAATTACCTCCGAAGGTGTAGTTTCCTCTAAAATCATCAAACCATGAACAGCAAAATATTTTTCAGTACACTCGGCGCATTAGCCGCAGTTGCAACCCCGGCTCTCGGCCAGAACAACAATCAGCAGAAACCTAACATTATTTATATAATGTGTGACGACATGGGATATGGCGACCTCGGTTGCTATGGTCAGCAACTCATCGCCACTCCCTGCATCGACTCGCTAGCCACTCAGGGCATGCGCTTCACTCAGGCCTATGCCGGCAGCCCCGTTTCAGCTCCCTCGCGCGCAACATTCATGACCGGCCAGCACTCCGGCCACACCCACGTTCGCGGTAACAAGGAATACTGGCGTGGTCGCGAAAAGGCCAATATGTATGGCAACCTGACGGAATATGACCGCGTCGGCCAGGAACCTTACGACCCCGACCACGTTATCATTCCCGAAATCTTCAAGGACAACGGCTACACCACCGGCATGTTCGGCAAATGGGCCGGCGGTTATGAAGGCTCGCACTCAACTCCCGAAAAGCGCGGCATCGACGAATACTATGGCTATCTCTGCCAGTTCCAGGCCCACCTTTATTATCCCAACTTCCTCAACGAATACTCCAAGAGCAAAGGCGACACCGAAACCCACCGCGTTGAGCTGACTCAGAACACCAAGCATGCAATGTTTGGCAACGATTACTTCAACCGCGCACAATATTCGGCCGACCTTATCCACGAAAGGGCAATGGAGTGGCTCGACAACCAGACTCCTGATCAGCCTTTCCTCGGTATCTTCACCTATACCCTGCCCCACGCAGAACTGATTCAGCCCAACGACTCGATTCTTAATGCCTATCGCGACAAGTTCTGCGAATGCGAGGAAAAATCCTTTGCCGGCCAGCAGGGCAACCGCTACAATGCAACCAATATTGCCCACGCCCAGTTTGCAGGCATGATTACCCGCCTCGACCAGCAGGTTGGCCAGATAATGGCTAAGCTCGAAGAAAAAGGCCTTGCCGATAACACCGTGCTCATCTTCACCTCCGACAATGGCCCTCACGAAGAAGGCGGCGCCGATCCTGCATTCTTCAACCGCGACAATCTGCTGCGCGGAACCAAGCGTTCAACCACCGAAGGCGGCATCCGTATTCCCTTCATTGTTCGCTGGCCCGCCAAGATTGCCCCCGGACAGGTCAGCGACCAGCAGTTTGCTTTCTACGACCTGATGGCCACCTTCTGCGACATTGCCGGCATTGAAAACTATGAGGAGCGCTACCGCAACAAGAACCTTGAAAACGACTACTTCGACGGCATTTCAATCTACCCCACCCTCACCGGCGAAGGCGAACAGAAGCAGCATGACCACCTCTACTGGGAATTCCACGAAACCAACATGCTCGGCGTGCGCAAAGGAAACTGGAAGCTCGTGGTAAATAAAGGCAACTGCGCGCTCTATGATCTTGCAACCGACCTCCACGAAGACCATAACCTGGCTGACCAATATCCCGAAATCGTTAAGGAAATGGTTGAAATCATCCATAAGGAGCACACAACTCCTATCAGCGACTTTAACGTAACCCTCCCTCAGTAATGGACGAAATACTAAAGTATTTTCCTAATCTTTCCGACTTGCAGCGCTCACGTTTTGAGGCGCTGCAAGCATTGTATACGGACCTCAATTCAAAGGTCAATGTAATATCCCGCAAGGATATCGACAATCTCTACGTTAACCATGTGCTTCACTCACTGGTTATCGCCAAGTTCATAACTCCGGTAAACGGCACTTCGATGATTGACCTCGGATGCGGCGGCGGCTTTCCGGGCATTCCGCTCGCAATCATCTGGCCCGACTGCAAGTTCCACCTTATTGACCGCATCGGCAAGAAAGTGAATGTTGCCCGCACTGTTGCCGAGTCAATCGGTCTTGAGAACTGCACGTTCCAGCATGGCGACTCCGGCGAGTGCCGCCGCAAGTTCGACTATGTGGTGTCGCGCGCAGTTATGTCGTTGCCCGATCTGGTGCGCGCTTCGCAGCATCTTGTCGACAACAAGCAGCGCAACAGGCTCCACAACGGCCTGATATGCCTCAAAGGCGGTGACCTTGACGAAGAAATCGCCGCCACGCGTCGCGACGTGCTCGATGTGCCCCTGAGCGATTTTTATTCTGAACCCTATTTCGAAACCAAGCATCTCCTTTACACTCCGCTATGAGCCCTATGAAAACAATGGTTCTGACTGTAGTTCTGCTGATTGTTGCGAACATTTTCATGACATTTGCCTGGTATGGCCACCTGAAGCTCCAGAGCAGCGGTGTATCCACCAATTGGCCGCTCTATGGAATAATTCTCCTGTCGTGGGGCATTGCACTGATAGAATATTGCCTGCAGGTCCCAGCAAATCGCATTGGCTTCGACGGCAACGGCGGGCCGTTCTCACTGATTCAACTAAAGGTTATGCAGGAAGTCATAACGCTGGTAATCTTTATGGTTTTCACTCTTGTTATGTTTAAGGATACGCACTTTACGCGTAACCACATAATTTCGTTTATTCTCCTCATTGGAGCAGTTTACTTCGCTTTCAAGAAATGATGAAAATCGTTAAATTCCAGTTTAATATGTTTGGCGAGAATTGCTATGTGGTCTACGACCCGCAATCCCGCCAGGCAATGGTTGTTGACCCCGGCATGCTCTCTCAGAAAGAGTGTGAGGCAATCGACGGCTTTATCGCCAAGGAGCAGCTTTCAGTCAAATATCTGGTCAACACGCACCTCCACCTCGACCACGCTTTCGGCAATGCCCACATCGCGGAAACTTATGGCGTTAAAACCCGCGCCCATGCAGCCGACGTTCCGCTCGGCTCAAATCTTCGCCGCCAGGCAGAGCAATTCGGAATTTTCGACGCGCAGATTGGCGAAATCGGCCAGGTCGAACCGCTTAATGAGGGCGATGTTCTCACTCTCGGAAGCGACGAAATCCGCGTTATTCACACCCCCGGACATACCCCCGGCGGTATTTCGCTCTACTCTCCTGTCGAGGGTTGGGTAATTACCGGCGACTCGCTTTTTGCCGGCGGAGGCATTGGCCGCACCGACCTTCCTGGCGGTAATCATCAGCAGCTTATCGACTCGCTCAAAACAAAACTGTTCACCCTGCCCGGCGAAACTAAAATTCTTCCCGGCCACGGCCCGATTTCTACTATTGCCGACGAAACCTTTTGAGCCGGTTGGGCGTTGATAAGGTATGATACCCTCACATCAACTTGCTCAAACTATTCTCAAATTCATCGACAATTGCCTCGACGCTGTCGGTCTTGACAAATCCCCCCGTTTGGAAGGGGTCGTTTACTTCGTGATTATCCTTGCGTTAGCAATCGGTTTCGGCTGGCTGCTGCGCAAAATTATCCTCTGGGCTCTTCGCCGCTGGGTCAAACTCAGTAAGGCCTCCTGGGGAAGTGAGCTGCTCCAGGCCAAAACCCTTGGCAACAGTTGCCATATAATACCGCCGCTGGTTTTGCTTGCGTGTCTGCCGATCGCTTTCGACATCAATAACACATGGCACACCTGGGTAACCCGGCTGGCCGTTGTTTATTTCCTCATAACTCTCGGCCTGGCTCTGTGTGCGTGGCTGAAATTCTTCTGGATGCACTACGACAAATATCAGAACCAGCGCCGCCTGCCGATTAAGGGCATCTATGAAGTCGCCATCGGCATTGTCTGGATTATCATAACGATAATCGCCGTCAGCGTGCTGATCAACAAATCGCCCGGCATGCTGCTGACCGGTCTCGGTGCCTTTGCCGCAGCCTTGATGTTGATATTCAAGGATTCGATTCTCGGTTTCGTTGCCGGCATTCAGATGAGTAATAACGATATGCTCCACGTTGGCGACTGGATAACGGTGCCGGGCACTCTGGCAGACGGTGTTGTGACCGACGTTACCATTTCGGTAGTTAAAGTGCGCAACTTCGATAACACAACGGTGATGCTCCCACCCTACACTCTGGTTTCAACTTCATTCCAGAACTGGCGCACAATGTCGGGCTCCAATACCCGCCGCTTCGCCAAGAATATTCTGATCGACGCCAACAGCATTAAGGCTGACGCCAACGATCCGACAAAAACAAACCTCGACAAATTCCGCGCCTATGTTCTCGACTACCTCAACAAGCATCCGCGCGTAAACCACGACACCGGTGCTTTCGGAGGCAACGTGCTCACCATGGTTCGCGTCATGGCGGCCGATGCTAATGGCGTTCCCGTTCAGATCTACGCCTTCACCAACACTTCGAACTGGCCCGAATTTGAAGAAATCCAGAGCGAAATCACTGCCTATGTCATTGCTGCCGCTTCGCAATTCGGTCTTGTTGTCTACAATTATCCATCCTCGGCTCAAATTCCTACGATTGCTCCCGCAAAATAATTGTCAGATTCATAAAAAATGCGTACTTTTGCGCTATGAATCTAAAATACCATATCCTTGCATGCTCTCTGCTGCTGGGCGCGTTTTCCGCCCGGTCGGCGGAGATGCCTATTAAAGTGGGCGTCCGTGTCGGCCTTAACTCTTCCGTAATATCCGAAACCCGATTGGTTCCCGGCCTCACCGTTAATCACACAACCGACTGGAAGCCCGGGTTCAATGCCGGCGCGGTGGTCGAAATTCCGATGAGCCATAACTTCTATCTGACTCCCGGTTTCTTCTTCGATTACCGCCACAACGATTACACCGTTGTTTCAACATTTCCCGTAATTACCGACGGCAACAAACTGAACGGCTCGGCTATTATCAGTGGTTCGGTTAAAACCAACTGGTTTCAGATTCCGATGCTCGCTTCCTATCGCATCCCACTGAAAATAGTTGACCTGAAGCTCGACTTCGGCCCCTATATTGCCCTCGGCCTCGCCGGGCGCGACAAGTACACTGTCGAAGAATTTCTCGTTCAGGAGCACATGGAATCCATGACCATTACCGACAACACCTTCGGCAAAGGCGACGACTCCCGCTATTTCAATATCGACTGGGGCTTCGACGTGGGTGCCGGACTGGTGATTGCCCGCCATTATTATGTTGGTGCACACTATCTATTTGGCTTGCGTAATCTTGCCCAGAACAAGGATGTTGTTTCAAAAGCACATTCCGCCCAATGGCAGGTATCTATCGGATATAATTTCTAATCTCATTCATAATATCACATGACCAAACCTTTTAAATATCAGGAAATGTTTCCGCTCGGCCCCGACACCACCGAGTATTACCACCTGA
>CAZDVP010000038.1:0-15050 GCA_964508865.1 uncultured Bacteroides sp.
GGGAGGGGTGTGCGTTAGTTAGGAAATGAACAGTTTAGATCGAAATCAGAAGAGCGAGGGGATTTACTCCCTGCTGCAGCAGCTGCCAATCATGCGCGGCGCAACGATTGCGCGCCTGCGCGAAGTTGCCGGGCGGTTGCGCCTGAACTTCCGCAAGGCTCAGCCGGGCGAGGCGGTTGTTAGCGCCGGTAGCCACGCCGAGGCCCTGGTGTGCACCCTTTCGGGGCGCACCGAAACGGTTCGCAGCGGCAAGGCGCAGGCCCTTGAGGGCCCGCAGATGCTCTTTCCGGAAGCGCTTTTCGGGCTCGACACCCGCTATCCGCAAACGGTAACGGCCACTACCGAGGTGAGCATCCTGGAGATTCCCAAAGATGACTTCCGCAAAATGCTGGCCATGGATTCGGTGTTTCTGTATAATTACCTGAACGCCGTTTGTACCCGCGCCCAGCGCGCACGCTAAAAAAGGCGCCCCCTTCGGAGCGCCCCTGTTATTGAAATTAGGATAAAGTGTGTAATTGTTTTTGATATATGGTGTGTTTCTTTTTGGAGGGTCGAGCGCGTCGCTTTCAGACGCGGCGGCGGTTAAAAATTTTGCAGACCGGTAGAAATTTCAATTTCCTCGGCTCTCCGAGTTGTGGATTTTCAATAGTAGTAGAGAGACTTATCAAACTTTATACCTTATAAACGCCGGGGAGCGAAAAAAGTTCACCTGTTGGTCAGGTGAGAAAAAATTTGTAACTTTGTGCGATTATTCATTCTTTCGCACCATGAAACTTCAAACTATCGCACTGGCCCTGGCCATAGCCGCAAGCGCTTCGGCGCAAACGGCAACCTATAAGCTCGTTGGCGACAAAACCGCCGACCCGGACGCCGTTAACCTTCTGCGCGAGTCGCTGACCATCGGCCCGAAAGGCCCGGTTGAAATCATTATCGGCGAGGCCGGCGATAAGGCCGTTAAGAAATATGCCGCAAAAATTCCGGCGACGCCCGAGGGTTTTTACCTGAGCGTGGGCCCGAAAAAGGTTGTTATTGCCGGCCGCGACGAGGCGGGCACATTCTATGGCGTTCAGCAGTTTCTGAAGAACCCGACGGCGGAGGCCGACACGGCCATGGCGCCGGTTATTGCGCAGCGCGGCGTTATCGAGGGCTTCTACGGCAACCCCTGGAGCCACGCCAACCGCCTGAGTCAGTTTGATTTCTATGGCCGCCACGGCATGAACGTTTATATCTACGGCCCCAAGGATGACCCCTATCACCACTCGCGCTGGTATGAGCCCTATCCCGCCGAAAAAGCCGCAGAAATGGCCGAGCTGACCAAGCGGGCGGCCGCCAACAAGGTTAAGTTCACCTGGGCCATGCACCCGAGCAACGCCATCGAGAGCGAGGCCGACCGCGCCCGCGCGCTGGCCAAGTTCCAGCAGATGTATGACCTGGGAGTGCGCAACTTTTCGATATTTTTCGACGACATTTCGGCCAAGAGCGTTGACGCGCAGATCGACTACCTGAACTTTCTGGACCGCGAGTTCGTCAAGACCCACCCCGGAGTGGGCCCGCTGGTTGTTTGCCCCACGCAGTATAACCAGGCCTGGAGCGGCGGCGACTACCTGACCAAAATGGGCACCGGGCTGAACCCCGACATTGCAATCATGTGGACCGGCGCAACGGTTTGCGACATGATTGACGAGCCCGACTGCCAGTGGTTTATCGACAAAACCACGCGCCGGCCTTTCATTTGGCTGAACTATCCGGTCAACGACTACGGTCAGCACAACCTGCTGATGGGTCCGGTTGTTGGCAACGACCCCAAAATCGCCGGCAAGGTCACGGCCTTCTGCTCCAACCCGATGCAATATGCCGAAGCCTCGAAAGTTGCCCTGGCTTCGCTGGCCGACTTTGCGTGGAACCCCGAAGCGTTCAACGCCGAAGCCTCGTGGGAGAACTCGCTGCGCGAGCTGATGCCCGACCATGTTGACGCCTTCCGCCTTTTCTGCCTGAACAACGTTGACGTTGCTCCGAGCGTTCATAAGCTCCGTTTCTATGGCGAAACCCCCGAATTCAAAACCCTGAGCGCGCAGAACGAGGCGCTCGACGACCCCGATGCCGTTGAAGCCTACCGCGAATATTTCCGCCGCCAGCTGGCCGCGGCCAACGAGCTGATGCCGCTGACCGACGGCGCCAACCCGCTGCTGACCGAGGTCAAGGAGTGGGTTATTGCCATGCGCCTGCAGGCGCAGATGGGCGAGGCCGTGTGCGATATGGCTTCGGCGCTCAACGCCGACCTGGCTCCGGCATTCATCGATGCCTATAAGCGCTATGAGGCTGCGCAGCAGAAATATCAGGCCAACGTGAGCCGCAACTTCGAGGGCTCGATCCAGAGCGTGCGCGTGCAAACCGGAACGCTCCATGTTGCCCCCTGGCTGAAAAACAGCGTTGCCGCGCTGGTTGGCGACTTCCGCGCTTCGGGCGCCGACTATCCGGCCGACCTGTTCCCGCGCCCGGTGATTGAAAACGGCACCTACTACATTAAGGTCAACGGTCAGCTGCTGGGCAACCCCTCAGGTGCGACCGCTCCGGTGCTTCAGGCCAACATTGACGACATCAACCCCAACCGTCAGGAATGGCACATCAAGCTCAACCCCAACACCGAGCGCTATGAAATCCGCAACTCCAAAGACGAACGCTACATCAACGAAATCGGCAACTTCGGAACCAACCCCTACTCGGCCGACTGGAACACCTACGTTATTACGCGCGGCGAGAACGGCAAGTATGCCATTCAAAACGCCGGCAACGGCGGCCAGCGCTACTGGGGCGTTGAAAACGACCGCCTGCGCTGCAACTACGGTCAGCCGCAATATGTTTTCGACATCACCGAAGTGAGCGCCGGCGCTACTGCCGAACCCGCAAACTAAAGCCAATCATTAACCTCCACCCTTTTATAATGAAACTAATCTCTCTGAGCATGGCGCTGCTGACCGCGGCCGGCGCCTATGCCGCGGAAATCTTTCCGACTCCTCAAAACCTCACCGACAACGGCATTGCCTACGAATCGGCCTCGGCAACCTACCGGCTGACCGGCGCCGACAATGCCGACTCCGATGCCGTGGCGGCGCTGCGCGCCAAACTGCCGGTTGCCGACGGCGGCACCGTTGAAATCATTATCGGCGAAAAGGGCGACCCGGCCGTTAGCGACTATGCCGCCCTGATTCCCGCCAACGAGCAGGGCTATTACCTGTCGGTCAGCAACGGCCGCGTTGTTATTGCCGGCGCCGACGGCGAAGGCACCTACTATGGCGTTCAGTCTTTCCTTCAGCTTGCCTCGCAGCCTCAGGTCAGCGCCTGCGAAGTGACCGACTGGCCCACAACGGCCGCCCGCGGCGTTATCGAAGGCTACTACGGCAACCCCTGGAGTCAGGAAGACTGCCTGGACATGTTTGAGTTCTTCGACCGCAACAAGATGAACGTGTTTATCTACGGCCCGAAAAACGACCCCTACCACAAAGCTAACTGGGCCGCCGAATATCCCGCCGACAAGGCCGCCGAGCTGCAGCAGCTGGCAACCGAAGGCCTCAAACACAAAGTTCACTTCGTTTGGTCAATCCACCCCGGAAACGCCATTAAGGGCGACAACATGGAAAAGGCCAAGCAGAAATTTCTGAAAATGTATGACCTGGGCATCCGCCAGTTCGGAGTGTTTTTCGACGACATTACGAGCGGCGTCGACGTTGACGCGCAGATTGCCTACCTCAACTTCCTCAACAAAGAAGTCGTCAAAGCCAAGCCCGACGTTGCCCCGCTGATTGTTTGCCCCACCGAATATTGCATCGGCTTTGCGGGCGGCTGGGGCACCACCAGCGACTACCTGCCGCGACTCGGTGCCGGAATCGACAAGGACATCCAGATAATGTGGACCGGCGCGGGAGTGGTTGACATGAACCAGAACTCCGCCGCCGACTGGTTCACAAACAAAACCGGCCGCAAGCCCTACATCTGGCTCAACTACCCGGTTAATGACTACGGCTATGAAGGGGGCCCGCTGCTGATGTCGCCCTACGAGGCTGCCCACGCTGAGATTCCCTTCAAAATCGAAGCTTTCTGCTCCAACCCGATGGAATACTACGAAGCCTCGAAGGTTGCCCTCTACGGCATCGGCGACTTCACCTGGAACCCCACGGCCTACGATGCCGACTCCAACTGGGAAAAGGCGCTGAAATATCTCTTCCCCGACAATACCGACGCTTTCCGCACCTATTGCCAGAGCAACTTCTACTATCCGCAGTGCACCCACGGCCTGGTTGTTAAATGGCACGAAACCCCCGAGTTCAAGGCCCTGATCGATGCCGACAAGAGCATCAACGCCAACACCGCGGCCGCCTATCGCGCCTATTTCGACAAGCAGGTTGCAACCGCCGACGAGCTGCTGGCGCTGACCGACAACCGCCTGGTCAACGAAATCAAGGAGTGGATTGAAGTTTACCGCATGCAGGGCGAACGCGGCCAGCTGCTCGACGAAATGTTTCAGGCTCTCGAGGCCAAAAACGGCGAAGCATTCCTTCAGGCCTATGTTGACTACTCGCAGCTGACCGACTCGGCCGACCACCACCGCAGCCGCGAGGGCTGGCCGGTTCGCAGCTACCTGCCCAAATCGGCACCTGAATATGTTCGCGGCTGGATGGGCGAAGCGGTTGAAACGCTCGTTCAGCAGTTCAAGGAGGGCGGCTATGAGTATCCGTCGGACCTCTTCCCCTTCCGAGTGCTTGAAACCGGAACATACTATATTCTCTACAAGGGCAAATATCTCAGCAACGGAACCGGCGCCGCCGCCGACTCCCCCACGCAGCCCAAGTTCCTGGCCGAGCTCGACGACATCAACCCCGCCCGCCAGTCGTGGCGCCTGGAATACGTTCCGGCAAAGGGCCGCTACTCGCTGCGTTCGGTCCACGACAACCGCTACGTCAACGAAATCCTCAACTTCGGAACCAACCCCTACTCCGACGACTGGAACACCTACGTAATCACCCCGCTGGGCGACTTCTTCGCAATCCAGAACGCCGAACGCGGCGGCACCAAATACTGGAAGGTCAACAATCTTGACCGCCTGACCCAGGGCACGGCCACCAGCTGGAAGCTCGACAATTTCATGTTCCAGATCGTTTCGGCCGACCAGACCGTCAACCCCGACCCCAAAGGCTTCGAACCGGGCGAATACTATATTCTCAACGAAGAGGGCAAAGCGCTCTACCGCAACGCGTCGACCAACGAGCTGACCTTTGCCGAACTCAAGGAGAACCCGACCTCGACCTTCAAGTGGACCCTGGCCGTTGAATCCAACGGACGCATTTCCATCAAGCAGGGCACCAAGTATATCAACGAAAAGGGCGTTATCGGCTCCAACCAGTTCTATGCCGACTGGAACACCTACGAAATCTTTATCCACGGCAACAAACTCGCCATCCGCAACGCCGAAAGCGCCGGCACCAACTTCTGGCTCATCGGCGCCGACGGCAAGATAACCAACGGCTCGCAGGGCATGAACGACTCGTTCGTGTTCGGGCTCAAGCCGGTGGCCGACCCGGGCGCAATCAGCGACCTGATGGCCGAACCTGAAGCCGCCGATGCCGTTTATGACCTTCAGGGCCGCCGCGTGGCCAACCCCTCGCGCGGGCTCTATATTCTCAACGGCCGGAAAATCCTTGTGAAATAATTTCCCCATTTATCTATAAAAGGTGAAACGCTATAACCTCATCAACAACTCTCTGGGCTGGCTCTGCTTCGTCATTGCCGCAGTGAGCTATCTGCTCACCATCGAGCCCACGGCATCCTTCTGGGACTGCCCCGAATTCATTGCCCAAGGCTATAAACTCGAAGTCGGCCACCCGCCGGGCAACCCGATTTTCATGCTCGCCGCGCGCTTTTTCGTGAACTTTACCGGCGGCGAGGCCGGCATGGCCGCAGTTGCCGTCAACTCAATGAATGCGCTGCTGAGCGCCGGCACCATTCTGCTGCTGTTCTGGACCATATCCCACCTGATGCGCAGGCTTCTGGGCGGCTACAAGCCGGTCGAGGAGCTCTCGAAAGCTCAGTGGGTGGTTATTTTCGGCTCGGCAATGGTCGGCGCGCTGGCCTATGCCTGGAGCGACACCTTCTGGTATTCGGCCGTCGAGGGCGAGGTTTATGCCTTCTCGTCGTTCTGCACGGCACTGGTTTTCTGGCTCATTCTCAAATGGGAAAGCCGCGCCGACATGCCCCACTCCGACCGCTATCTGGTTCTGATTGCCTACGTTATCGGCGTCAGCATAGCCGTTCACCTGCTGAACCTGCTCTGCATTCCCGCCATAGTGCTGGTTTTCTACTACCGCAAGTTTGCCACCCCAACGGCCAAAGGCTCCTGCCTGGCGCTGCTGGTTAGCTTCGCCATAGTTGCCGTGATTCTCTACGGTCTGGTGCCCGGCTTCGTTGAAGTTGCCCAGTACTCCGAACTGTTCTTCGTCAACACCATTGGCCTGAGCTACAACACCGGCGTTATCATCTACACGGTGCTGACCTTTGCCATTTTCATCTGGACCATCAGCGAGCTCTACCGCCAGAAGTCGGCCACGCGCATCAAAGTCGGCTTCATTCTGTCGGTAATTGCCAGCGGCATACCGTTTATCGGCTCGTCGCTGATGATTCCGGTGGTTATCGTTGCGGCGCTGATTTGCTGGCTCTGGTGGGTTAAAAAGCTCCCTGTCAGGGCTCTCAACCTCGTAACCCTCAGCATTCTGGTGATTTTTATCGGCTATTCGAGCTACGCGCTGCTGCTCATCCGCTCCGCCGCCGAAACGCCCATTAACCAGAATGCCCCCGACAACGTGTTCTCCCTCAGCTCCTATCTCAACCGCGAGCAATATGGCGAATCGCCCCTGCTGTTCGGAACCACCTTCCAGAGCGAGGTTCTTCGCAACCCCGACGGCACTGCTGTTTCCAACGACGAATATGGCTACGCAAAGGCAGTCAGCGGCCCCGACCACTACGACCGCGTTCTTTCGCGCACGCGCTATGAGTATTCGCCAGAGCTGAACATGCTCTTCCCCCGCATGTATGCCGCCGAACATCGCAAGAATTATATGCAATGGGCAGGCTTCTCGGAGGGCGACATGCCGGTCGTTATGGCCGAAACGGTCAAGGGCTCGCCCTCGCGCACCCCGGTTCGTAAGCCAACGTTTGCGCAGAATCTCAGCTATTTTGTGAACTATCAGCTGGTTCACATGTATTTCCGCTATTTCATGTGGAACTTTGCCGGCCGCCAGAACGACCTTCAGGGCAACGGCGAAGTTAACCGCGGCAACTGGATTTCAGGCCTGCCGTTTATCGACAATCCGCGCCTGGGCGACCAGTCGCTCCTGCCGGCCGATTTCGGCAAGGAGAACAAGGGCCACAACGTTTTCTACATGTTGCCGCTCCTGCTCGGCCTTGCCGGCCTCATCTGGCAGTCAATGAAGGGCGAAGAGGGCATCCGCCAGTTCTGGGTTGTGTTCTTCCTGTTCTTCATGACCGGCATTGCGATTGTTCTCTACTTGAACCAGACTCCGCAGCAGCCGCGCGAACGCGACTATGCCTATGCCGGCTCGTTCTATGCGTTTGCAATCTGGATTGGTCTGGGCGTCGGCGCGATTGCCAACGGCATTGACCGGCTCATGCGCTCCAAGCAGCCCACCCTGATTGGCGCGGTGGTTGCCACCGTTATCGGCCTGATTGTTCCGGTTCAGATGGTTTCGCAGACCTGGGACGACCACGACCGCTCGGGCCGCTACACCGCGCGCGACTTCGGCATGAACTACCTGAGCTCGCTCGAACCCAACGCCATTATCTTCACCAACGGCGATAACGACACCTTCCCCCTCTGGTATGCCCAGGAGGTTGAAGGCTACCGCCAGGATGTTCGCGTTATCAACCTGAGCTACCTGACAACCGACTGGTATGCCGCCCAGCACCTGCTGCCCGCCTACGATGCCGCTCCGGCGCCGATGCTGGCCAACAAGGAGGTGTTCGGCCAGGGTCGCCGCCAAACCGGCTACATTATGCGCAACGACACGCTGCGCACCAACGTGCTCGACTTCCTGGAAAGCTACTATGGTCCCGAACCTGACCGCATGGCCCGCCTCCACGGCGTAACCTACCCGATAACCACGGCCGGCACCCTTGTTATTCCCGGCGATTCGACCCGCGGCTGGGAAGATATCGTAATTAACCTGCCCGACGCGCTCACCCAGAAGAATCATCAGTCAATCATGACTCAGAGCGACATGCTCACTCTCGACATTCTCGCTTCGAGCGCCGCTCAGGGCTGGAGCCGTCCGGTTTATATCGCCAACACCGTGCCCGACGATTATTCCCTCGGCATGCAGCCCTACATGTATGCCACCGGCATGGCCCACCAGATTATGCCCCGTCGCTCCGACTCAGCCTATAAGGCCAACAACGACCGCGCCTTCGAGAACATTACCGAGCGCTTCCGCTGGGGCGGACTCGATGCCGAAGGCGGCGAGGACGTTTATCTCGACGAAACGGTCAGCCGCATGGTTGCCTCGACGCGCTATGCGATTCTCGAGGCCGTTGAGTCGCTCTACGCCGCCGGCGACTACGACCGCGCCCTGCAGCTGATGAACCTCATGGTTGAAAAGCTCCCGGTCAAGAATGCCCCCTACTCCATTCAGGCCGGCTCGAGCGTTGCCGACCTGTTTCTGGCGCTGGCCGAGGCCACCGGTTCGACCGATGCCCGCGAACGCGCCCGCGAAATCTATGAGCACGAAATCGAGCGCTATGCCGACTATATCCCCTACCTGCAGTCGCTGAGCCCCGACAAGTACGCTACCCTGAGCGTTGGCGACCGCGCCGTTTATCAGATTCGCGACAGCCGCGGCCGCTACAGCTACCTGGCCTCCCTCATCGGCAACTATGCCGAAACCTTCGGCATTGAACAGGCCCAGGACTTCCTGCTCGACGTTGGCCAGCGCAAAGGTGTTGACCTGATTCAGTTCTTTAACACCGTTGAGACCCACTCATGAACCCCTGGTCGCTGAAGCGGTTCGTTGTTCAGCCGCCGTTGTTCTACCGCATACTCTTCCCTGAGGCCATTTGGCGCATCAAGCGCCGTGGCCGCAAGGTGGCGTATCTGACGTTCGACGACGGCCCCATACCCGAGGTTACGCCTCAGATTCTCGACATTCTGGACCGCTTCAACGTCAAGGCAACATTCTTTATGGTGGGCGACAACGCCCGGCGCCACCCGGAGCTGGTTGAGGAAGTGCGCCGCCGCGGCCACACGGTCGGTAACCACACCATGCATCACCTGCAGGGCCGCAAAACCCTGCCGCGCAAATATCTGCGCGACGTTCAGGAGGCCGACCATATTCTCAACTCGGCGCTGTTCCGGCCGCCCCACGGGCTGCTGCGCTGGGGCCAGAGCCGCGTAATCCGCAAGCACTACAATCTGATAATGTATGACGTGGTTACGCGCGATTATGCCGTCTACACATCACCCGACGAGGTGGTCGACAACGTTCGCCGCTTTACCCGCAACGGCTCCATAATCGTGTTTCACGACTCGCTGAAATCGTGCCACAACACTCTGCCGGCGCTCCCCGATGCCATAAAATGGCTGCAAGACAATGGATTTGAACTCCTGCCTCTCCCAACTTGACCTGCCCTGGGCAGCATGCCGCCTGACCGGACCCATAGAGCCGGAGGCCGACGAGCGGTTCCGGCAATGGCTCGCCCGCGAGCACAATGCCTCGATGGCCTATATGGCCAACTATCCCGAGCTGCGGCGCGACCCGCGGCTGCTCCTCGAAGGGGCGCGCACGCTCATTGCGGTTGCCTTTCCCTATTTCACCGAAGAGCCCGTTGGGCTGCCCATTGCGCTCTATGCGCGCGGCCGCGACTACCACGAGGTTGTGCGCGAGCAGCTCATGGCCGTGGCGGCCACTCTGCCGGGCCAATGGCGAGTGTGCGTCGACTCGGCGCCACTGCGCGAGCGCTACTGGGCTCATCGCGCCGGTCTCGGAGCCATTGGACGCAATAATCAGCTCTACGTGCCCGGTTTCGGCTCCTATTGCTTTTTGGGCTTCATTCTCTCCACCGAGGTGTTCGACTTCGAGCCCAAGGAGCCAATGGCCGACCCCTGTGGCGACTGCCGGCGCTGCATCAATGCCTGCCCGGGCAAATGCCTGAGCGAACAAGGGCAAGCCCTGGATGCGCGCAGCTGCCATAGCTACCTGACAATTGAGCACCGCGGCGAGCTGCCCGTGCGCGTTAAATCGCTGGCCGGATGCGACATTTGCCAGCGCGTTTGCCCGCTGAACAGCAGCGTGCAGCCAACGCCCATAGCCGACTTTCACCCGTCGGCGGAGCTGGCGCGGCTCACCCTGGCCGACCTGCCGGCCATGACTCCAAGCCGTTTCCGCGCCCTGTTCCGCCACTCGGCCCTCAACCGCCTGCGCCTGCCCCAACTGCTCCGCAACCTCGCCTCGCTCACCAACTAACTTGATGTTTTGCGCCCAATAACTCGCAAAATTTGCGAGTTATTGGGCTTTTTTGTATATTTGCGGTCCAACATAGATCGAATTTTAGATATGTTTATCCACGAACTTCCCGACTGGCCCAACTTCAAATGGGACAAAGATACAGTCAACGACCTGCAACTACAAGCCATGCACCGCCTCGGATTTCTCGCAGGCCGCATGGCCGCAATAGGCTTCGACAGTCAACTTGCAGCTACGGTCGAGGCTGTTACCAATGATGTAGTTGCTTCATCGGAAATAGAAGGAGTTCGGCTTGACACTGACGAAGTCCGCAGTTCAGTGGCTCGAAAATTCGGGGTCTCATTACCCAAGACAAAAGACCCTACCCACTACGTTGAAGGGATTGTTGAAATGATGCTCGACGCTACCGGAAATCATAACAATTCACTAACCAAGCAACGCCTGATGAACTGGCATTGCGCTCTTTTTCCCAACAGAAACGGCCTGACTATAGGCGAATTTCGCTCCGATGAAATGAGCGTCGTTTCCGGCACATTCGGCAGAGAAAGACTGCACTATCGCGCGCCATCGCCCGACCGCGTTCCGGAAGAAATGAGCAAATTTCTTGACTGGATAAACGACTCCGACAATAAACCCGGAATATTGAAATCGGCGATTGCCCACCTCTGGTTCGTTAGCATTCACCCTTTCGACGACGGCAATGGCCGAATCGGACGCGCCATTTCCGACATGATTATGGCTGCACTCGACGGCGACGGTATGCACTTTTATAGCCTGAGCCGACAAATAGGGAAAGACAAAAAACACTACTATAAGGTTTTGGAGCGGACTCAGCGCGGCAACGGCGACATTACAGAATGGCTCGTCTGGTATTTTAACGCCATAATCGCAGCTGTTAACGACTCTGATTCGATGCTCTCCATGGTGCTACAGAAAGCCACATTCTGGAACACGCACGCCCAAGCGAAAATCAGCGAACGCCAGCGCAAGGTGCTCAATAAATACCTCGACGGCTACGATGCAAAACTTACCGCCAAAAACTGGGAGAGAATTGCAGGGGTCTCGAAGGATACTGCATTGCGCGATATCGACGCACTCGTTAAGCAGAACATTCTGGTTCCAACACCAGGAAGGGTGCGAGATATCCCTTATTCAATCAACTATACCCTGACGCCCCTTTCAGAATCGCCGTTCAGTAACATAAAGATTGAATCGGAAGGAACTGACAAGTTCATTTACGCGACCTTCAAAGATTCTAAGCCATTGCGCGACCGCATCAGCGAAACCGATGCTCATAGATATGATGAAGGCGAAATCACGCTGAGCGACCTCGCCTTCAAACATTTCGCTTACGTTATTGATCAACCTCAGTAAAGTTAGAGGCGGAGGGTGGAGGCGGTGCGGATGCGGGGTTTGAGTTCGCCGCCATAGATGAAGGTGGCGGAGGGGGTGGCGATAATCGATGCGCCGGCGCGGGCTGCGTCGGGGGTGTCGACGAGCAGCTGCCAGGAGTTTGCGGCCGGGTCGAAAAGCATTACCCGGCTGTTGAAATTATACCACTCGATCGGGTGCATCAGATAGTCGGGCGCCTGGTTCTGAAGCGCGGCCAGAAACACGTCGCGGTTCACACCTCCGGCGGCAATAATCAGGCCGTCGGGGCGCGTTGCGGCTACGCCGCCGCCAAACGTCAGCCCCGGATCGGCTGCCTCGGTCCATTTTTTGGTAGCGGGGTCGTAGCGCAGGCCGGAGGTCTCGACTGTGGCATCCTTGCCGCTGCCCGCAAAGCCGCCCCAGACGTAGAGCGCGCCATTGGCCGCGGCAGCCACCGGCTGAACGCGCGGATTTCCGGGCATAGACTTGATTTTCTGCCATTTGCCAGTACCGTTGAGGTCGAGAGTCCAGACCTCGCGCGAGGGTTTGCCGTCAACGTTGCCGCCGACAACATAGAGCGTGGAGCCAAGCATGGCAGCAGCGGCGTTGTCGACCTTTGCAGGCATGGCGGGGAGTTCCTCGAAATCGGAGCCGCTATAGCGCACAACCCGCCCGGTGGGCATCACCCACACCGGACCGGCCGGAGTCTGCGCGCTCGCGCCATAGCCCATCGGTTCGGGCAGGGAGCCGATGCGCTGCCAAACAAGCGTTTCGGGGTCGGCGGCGTAGATGCCTTTATAGAACACCTTCTGAGCGCCGGGAGCCAGAGGGTCGGGAGTGGGGAAATTGCAGCCGCCGGCAATCAGCAGGCGTCCGTCGGGGAGCAGGCCGCTGAACGCGCCCGACACACCAAACTCCATGCCCGGTTCAATGCTCAGGTCGTCGGCATTGGTTGCTTCCGAGCGGAAGGTCGACGCCGGCAGCGAGTCTGAGTTGATAATATTGCCGGTCGAAACGGGTTGCCAGCCATAGCGCACAAAGCGCGGATTTTCAACATTCATGTTTGTGAGAATTACTGTATTGTCAATAATTTTAGCCTCGGCGGGGAAGAAATAGTCGTCGACCTCGGCGATTTCGAAGCCGGCGGGAGCGAGGCCGTCGGAAGTGGTCAGGCCGCGGGCATTATCGAAAGTGAGGGTCATGGCGCCGGGCGAGGCTATGGCGGCTGCCAGGGTCGGGCCGGAGGCCTCGAGCGAGGTGCGGCCATAAAGGTTTTTCAGCGCTATGCGGGCCAGGCGCTCGCCAATGGGGCGCTTGTTGCGCGGATGAACGTCGGCCGGGTCGCCCCAGTCGCTGCTAACGGCCATTTCCACGCCGTCCATGCTCCGGGCCAGCAGGCGCTGGCTATTGCGGAACTCGGGCCACGACGGGCGCTCGATGCTCGAAAGCTGCACGAAATAGAAGGGGAGCGCGGGGTTGCGGAATTCGCTGCGCCAGCTGCCGACCAGCATCGGAAACAGGCGCTCGTGGATCTCCATGTTGTGGGCGTTGCTCTCGCCCTGATACCAAATCACGCCGGCCAGTTCCGGGCTGCCGAGCGGACGGATGCCGCTGGCAAACAGATAGCCGGGCAAGAAGGGATGAAGCCCTTCGTTGTCGCCGAGGTTGTCGCGCACGCGGCCCTGAACCCACTTTTGCAGATAGTCGTTTTTCAGCGGGTTGCGCAGAATGCCCGACATATCTCTTTCAAGGGTGTTGATATCGACCCAGGCCTCGGTTCCCGAGCCGCCTACGGCATTGGAAATCACGCCGACAGGCACCTGCAGCGAATCGCGCAGCTGGCGGGCGAAGAAATAGGCCACAGCCGAAAAATCGTCGGCATTTTCAGGGCTGATGGCCTGCCAGCGGGTCGGACGATAGTGTTGCAGCTGATTCATGAGCCGGCGAATGGAGTCAGACCACTCCACTTTGTCGGTGCGGGCAATTTCGCGCATGTTGAAGATGCGCAGCTGCGGGTCGGCGCAGGCTGCTATCGCTTCGGCTCCGCCAACTGTCTGGCCGAGCTTGAACTCCATGTTCGACTGGCCTGACGCGAGCCAAACTTCGCCGGCAAGAATGTCGGTCAGGCGCAGGGTGTCGGCCCCGGCAGCCACCTGCATCGTGTAGGCCGAACCGGTCACGAGCGGAGCCGTGAGCACCTGCCACTGGCCGCGGTTGTTGGCGCGCGTGCGATAGTTGCGGCCGTCGAGCGTAAGGGTCACCTCACTGCCGGCATTAGCCGTGCCGGCAATGCGCAGCGGGCGGTTGCGCTGAACAACCATTCCCGACTGCCAGATTTCGGGCAGACACAGGCCGCCGTAGTCGCCGGTGATAGCCTGCTGCACGGTGCGCGCCATAATGGTCGCGCCCTCAACGTCGGGGTGCACATTGTCGAAAACCAGCTCCTGGCGGTCGCGCAGCGGAGCGTCGAAGTCAATCAGCTCCGCGCCCGAAATCTGCGCTATGCGCTCAATGGCGTCCTGAATTTTCAGACGCCAGTCGCGGGTGCCGGTGTCGAAGCGGGCATGGCCGGCGCGTATGGGAGTCAGGCGCGCAATCAGCACGCGTACATTCGGGTTCGAGGCCCTGACCGAGTCAATCAGCGCCAGATAGTCGCCAACGAACTGCGAGCCGAAGTTGGGCCAGTTGCGCGGGTCGGTGTCGTTGACCCCGAGGTGGATAACCGCAATGTCGGGCCGGAAATCCAGAGCCGCGCGGAACTCCGGCAGCTTCATGTAGGGGTTGTGGCCGCGGTTGAGCAGCGTGGAGCCCGAATGGCCGAAGTTGCCGACTTCATAGTCGCTGCCCAACATGCGCTGCAGCTGCGACGGATAGGCGTTGACCTCGCGGTCGGGGAGCTTAAAGCCATAGGTGATGCTGTTGCCTATGCAGGCAACCTTCACCTTGGCCGAAGCGCTCATGGCCACGAGGGCCACGAGCAGCAGGGCGAGTCGTTTCATGATTTCTTAAGGATTTCGCCAATAATCATCGGCGACTTGATCAGCATTCGCGGAATGTGGAACGGGCCTTTGAATATGTTGCCTTTAGCAGGCTGCGCAACCCAGGCGTAACGGTGGTGATAGACGAACCACTCGCCGAATTCCCGGTCGGGCAGGT
>CAZDVP010000039.1:0-14968 GCA_964508865.1 uncultured Bacteroides sp.
ACCTCGAAAACTCGATGATCAAGGAGTACAAGCCGCGCTATAACGTGCTCCTTAAGGACGACAAATCATATCCATGGATAGTCGTGACCAACGAGTATTTTCCGCGGGTGTTCATGACCCGCGAGCGAATCAAAGACGGCTCCAAATACTTCGGACCCTACACCGACTCTGCTTCGGCCAAGGCGGTGCTGAACCTGATTCATGAGCTCTACCCTATCCGCAACTGCCGCCACGCCATAACGCCCGAATACCTGCGCAAGCAAAAGGGCCGGCTCTGCCTGGAATACCACATGAAGAAATGCGGGGGCTGCTGCGTCGGCATGGTGAACCACGAGGAATACATGCAGAACATTGAGCGCGTAAAGCTGATTCTTCGCGGCGAAACCGGCACCCTGCTCAACCACCTGCGCGCTGAAATGGAGCGCCTGGCCGGCGAGATGAGATTTGAGGAAGCCCACGAACTGAAAAAGCAATACGACCTGATTTACCGCTATCAATCCAAGTCGGTAATCATCAGCCAGGTTCTGGATCAAATTGACGTTTTCGGCATTTCCGACGAGGGCGATAAAGATGTGTATATCAACTATATGCACGTTCGCCGTGGAGCTGTCGTACGCTCGCTGACACTGCACTATACCCGCTCTATGGACGAAGACGCCGCCGCGCTTTTATCGCTGGCAATCAACGAAATACAGCAACAGTTCGGAGCCGAAATGAGCGAGGTGGTCGTTAGCGAGATGCCCGAAACCGAACTGCCGGGAGTAACGTTCGTTATTCCGCAGCGAGGCGACCGCGCCAAGCTGCTCGAAGTGTCGCAAAAAAACGCAGCCCAGGCTCGCGCCGAAGCGCAAGCCAGAGCCGAAAAGCTCAATCCCGAGCAGAGGGTAATGCGCATTCTGACGCGCATGAAAGAGGACTTCCGCCTGCCCGAGCTGCCGCGCCACATAGAGTGCTTCGACAACTCAAACATTCAGGGCACGAATCCGGTGGCATCGTGCGTGGTTTTCCGCAACGCCAAACCCTCGAAAAAAGACTATCGCCACTTCTGCATCGAAACGGTCGAAGGCCCCGACGACTTCGCCTCGATGCGCGAAATCATTACCCGGCGCTACACCCGCCTACTGCAGGAAGCGCCCGACGATTTGCCGCAGCTCATTGTTGTTGACGGCGGCAAAGGGCAGCTCTCGGCGGCAGTCGAAGCGCTCGACTCCATAGGTCTGCGCGGGGTGATTCCGATAGTGGGCATCGCAAAGCGTCTGGAGGAAATCTACTTTCCGGGCGACTCGATTCCGCTCTATATCGACAAAAACTCCGAATCGCTGCGAGTTATCCAGCACCTGCGCGACGAAGCCCACCGTTTCGGCATAACATTTCACCGCAATCGCCGATCCAAGGGCCAGACAACCAGCGCTTTAGACTCAATTCCCGGCATCGGCCCTAAATCTAAAGAGCTGCTACTCAAAAAGTTCCGCTCCGTTGCACGCATCAAAGCCGCCACTCTCGACCAGCTAACCGAACTGCTCGGCGCTGCCAAAGCGCGCACCCTATATCAAGCACTCAAACAACCCGATGAAAAACCATGAATTCTACATGCGGCGCTGCCTGGAGCTTGCGCGCATGGGCGAAATAGGCGCACATCCCAACCCGATGGTCGGGGCGGTCATTGTCGGCCCCGACGGCATAATCTTAGGCGAAGGCTACCACATGCGCTGCGGCCAGGCTCACGCCGAAGTCAACGCAGTGGCCGATGCCGATGCGCGAGGCAACGACATCACCAACGCCACAATCTACGTGAGCCTCGAACCCTGTTCCCACTGGGGCAAGACACCACCCTGCGCCAAACTCATCATTGACCGGAAAATTCCGCGGGTGGTCGTTGGGTGCGTCGACCCGTTCGCAAAAGTTCATGGCCGCGGAATCCGGATGCTCCGCGAGGCCGGAGTGGAAGTGACCGTTCTCGACGGCGAAATCGCCCAGGCCTGCCGCGACCTGAACCGCCGCTTCTTCACGGCCCACACCTTAGGCCGCCCATACGTCGCACTGAAATGGGCCGAGACGGCCGACGGCTTCGTTGACCGCCTGCGCGCCGACGCCTCTACCCCACCCCTGCGGATCTCTACCGCAGCCACCCAAATTGCCACCCACCGCTATCGCTCCACGTTCGACGCCATAGCCGTTGGGCGACGAACGGCCGAGCTCGACCGCCCGCGTCTGGACTCGCGCTGCTATCCCGGCGGGCGCAACCCGCAGCGCGTTGAATTCGAGCGCGGCGATCTCGCCCCGCAGCTGAGCCGGCTCTACGAAAGCGGCATCAGCTCGCTGCTCATCGAGGGTGGCCCCACCCTTCAGCGCGCATTCATCGACGCCCGCCTGGTCGACGAAATCCGCGTGGAACGCTCGGCAATAGCGCTCGGCGAGCCGGGCGTCGAAGCCCCCGCTAAACTGGGTGTGCCATACGGAATTTGGTTAAAAATTTGAAATTTACGTTGCGGTTTGAACTATAATTACTAAATTTGCACGTTGATAATTATAGCTTCTAAAGAATGAATAAACCAATTTCAAAGTTCATCATACTTGCTCTGGCCGCCTCAGCCGGGCTAACGGCGTGTAACTCAACCGAAGAAGAGGAACAGACCTATGCCGGCTCGATAACCAGCACCAGCACCCTGGTCACTGCCTTCTCAATCAAGGCCAACACCAAGGTTATGAAGAACCTCAACAAGGTATTCTTTTCCATCGACCAGGTCAAGGGCGAAATCTACAACGCCGACTCGCTGCCCTGGGGCACCGACGTGCGCAAGCTCGTGGCCAACATAACGACCGCAGGCGAATCGCAAGTGTCGATTGTAATGCCCTCGCTCAAGGATGGCTCGATGGTTACCGTAACTCCCTCCGACTCCATTAACTTCACCGGCAAGGATGGCGTTTGGCTGCGCATAACCTCGCCCGACGGCTCGCGTGAGCGCACCTATGGCGTAAAGGTCAACGTCCACACCGTTAACCCCGACTCCCTGCAGTGGGACCTCAACGGCGGCCGCCTGCCGATAGCCGGCCTGCGCTCTCAGCAAACCGTTGAGTTCAAAAACACCTACATCTGCCTGGGCAAGAACGGCTCCGGCCAAATCTTGGCCGCAACTTCGACCGACGCCGAAAACTGGACTCCGCTTTCGGTCAACGCCCCGGCCGATGCCGACGTGAACACTCTCACCGCAACCGCCTCGGCCCTTTATATGCTGACCGGCGACGGCCGGCTGCTGACCTCGGCCGACACCGAGAACTGGAGCGAGGCCACCAACGGCTGGAGCCACATCTATGGCGCCTATGGCGACCGGGTTATCGGCGTCAAGGACGGCAAATGGATTGACTACCCCGCCGGCAATGGCGGCGAGATTCCCGCGGGCATGCCCATTAGCGGCACCTCGCGAATGTGGACCTACACCAACGACTGGGCGCTCAGCCCGCAGTCAATTTTCGTTGGCGGCTCCGACGCCGAGGGCAACCTCAGCTGCGACGCCTGGGGCTTCGACGGAACCGCCTGGATGCGCCTGAGCGGCTACTTAGGCGCACGCCAGCTCCCCGCGGCCGAGGGCATGACCCTGCTCCCCTATTTCACCTTCCGCGTCAACACCTCGAACTTCCTGGCCACCAAGCAGAGCATGTGGCTCGCCTTTGGCGGGCGCCTGGCCGACGGCACGATGAACGCTAAGGTCTATATGTCGCTCGACAACGGAGTGAACTGGCTCGAAGGCTCCGAAAGCATTCAGCTGCCCAAAGAAATCGCGCCGCGAGTTAACGCGTCGGTTCTGCTGATTGAAGAAACCCTCACCTCGCGCGCAATCCGCCCCATAACATCGTGGGACGCACCGTTTATCCGCATTGTCGGCGGCTACGGCGCCAACGGCTCCCTGTTTGACGAAACCTGGACCGGAGTTATCAACCGCCTAACCTTCAAACCGCTCCAATAAGCCGATGCGTAACCTCGTTCTGCGCCATATCCGCCTGCTGCTGATGCTGCTCCTGCCCGCCGCATCGGCTTTTGGCGTGCATGCTCAGGACGAAAGCTATAAGTTCGACCTCGGCGCCGGAGTCGGCATGAGCGGCTATCTGGGCGACGTGAACCAGGTCAACATGTTCCGCAACCCCGGTTTTGCCGCGCAAATAGGCTTCCGCTACCTGTTCGACACGCGCTGGGCGCTGCGCACCGCGGTTACAACCGCAGGCCTCAGCGGCAACTCCGCGCAGTTTAAAAACAAATTTCCCGGCCTGGCCGACTACTCCTTCACCTCGCAGATTTATGCGCTCGACGTTCGCGGCGAGTTCAACTTCCTCCCCTATGGCATAGGCGAAACCTTCAAGCGCCTCAAGCGCTGGACGCCCTATGTTGCCGTTGGCATTGGCGGAGTGCTCTCCAGTTCGGGCGGCAAAACCAACGGCGCCTTCGAGGTGCCGCTGGCCGTAGGCTTCAAGTTCAAGTTGCGCGAGCGCCTGAACCTCGCCGCCGAATTCGCAATGGCCAAGACCTTTGGCGACGGCCTCGACGGCAACATCGCCGACCTGCAAGGCATTAAAAGTGACTTCATCAAAAACACCGACTGGCACTCCACCCTGCTGATTTCGCTGACCTACGAATTCGGCAAACGATGTGAAACCTGCCACTATAAAGACTAACAAAACCCCACTGAAATAAAGCTATGTCATTCTCCGAGAAAGCAGCCCTGCTCGACCCACAACGAATTCCCGCCCATGTTGCCATTATCATGGACGGCAACGGCCGCTGGGCCAAACAGCGCGGTCTCGACCGCTCCGAAGGCCATGTGCGCGGAGTCGACACGGTGCGCCTCATAACCGAAGCCGCGTCGGAACTCGGAGTGAAATATCTGACGCTCTATACCTTCTCGACCGAGAACTGGAATCGCCCGCAAGCCGAGGTCGACGCGCTGATGACCCTGGTCGGCATAGCCATTGCCCGCGAAACCCCCGACCTGATTAAAAACAACGTGCGCCTGACCATTATGGGCGACCTCGACCGCCTGCCGGCCGACACTCTGGCGCGCCTTGAAGGCTGCATGGCCGACACGGCCCACTGCACCGGCCTGGTGCTCAACCTGGCAATCTCCTACTCCGCCCGCTGGGAAATCACCGAAGCGGCCCGCGCTCTGGCCCAAAAGGCCGCCGACGGCCAACTCAATCCCGCCGACATTACCCCCGAAACCCTTGCCGCCGCCATGGCCCGGCCGGAAATTCCCGACCCCGACCTGCTGATTCGCACCGGCGGCGACTTCCGTATTTCAAACTATCTGCTCTGGCAGCTGGCCTATAGCGAACTCTTCTTCACCGCCGCTTTCTGGCCCGACTTCGACAAAGAAGCCTTTGCCGACGCCCTGCTAACCTTCCAGAACCGCCAGCGTCGCTTCGGCCTCACCGGCGACCAAGTAACCTCCACAACCGACAAAGGCAACGCCATTTGAACTCCCACTAACAAATGCGACTTTCTTCAACCATCAAATCCCTGATTCTGCTCGCCGCCCTGATTTGTGCGGCGCCCGCGTTTGCGCAGGCTCAAAGAGACACCGTCAGCAACCCCAAGGTAATCTACGGCTCCGTTCCCCACACCTACACCATTGCCGGCATCGAAGTGACCGGCGCCCCCAACTTCAGCCCGCAGATTATTCAGAACTATGCCGGCCTGTCGGTTGGCGAGCGCATTGAAATTCCCGGCACCGAGCTCACCAACGCCGCCAAGCGCCTGATGGACCAAAAGCTCTTTTCGCAGGTGAAAATCCGCGTTGACAAAACGGTCGGCAACCAGGCATGGCTCATCTATGACCTGCGCCAGCAACCGCGAATCCACTCCGTTGAATATCGCGGCATGAAAAAGAACGAACGCGAGGACATGGAAACCCGGCTCCACCTGAGCCGCGGCGACCAGATGACGCAAAACACGGTCGACGTCATAACCAAAGCCATTAAGGACTACTATAAGGAAAAAGGCTATAACAACGCCGACGTCAAGGTGGTGCTGACCGACGTTCTCGACGCGCCCAACGAGCAAGACGTGAAAATCATCGTTGACCGCAGCAACAAAGTGAAGGTTAACTCGATCAACTTCAGTGGCAACGAAGTGTTCACCGACCGCCAGCTGCGCAACGCGATGAAGAAAACCAACATCAACAAAGACCTCATAAAGCTCTTTTCGCAGAAAAAATTCACCGAGGCCGACTATGAGGAAGACCTCGAGAAAATCCTTGAAAAATATAACGAACACGGCTACCGCGATGCAATCATCGTTGCCGACAGCGTAGTGCCCAACGAAAACGGCAAGGTCGACATCTACATCAGCATCGAAGAAGGCAAAAAATACTACCTCCGCTCAATCAACTGGGTGGGCAACACGGTCTATAACGCCGACCGCCTGCAAGAGGTGCTCGACATCAAACCGGGCGGCGTGTTCAACGAAAAGCAGCTCGACAAACGCCTTGAAAAAGACGAAGACGCAGTCAGCAACGCCTACTATAACAACGGCTACATTTTCGCCCACATAACCCCGATCGACCGCCACATCGAAGGCGACTCCATTGACCTGGAGCTGAGGGTCGTTGAGGGTCCGCAGGCCCGAATCAACGCCGTAAACATCAACGGCAACGACCGGTTGTATGAAAAAGTTGTGCGCCGCGAGCTGCGCACCCGACCCGGCGAACTCTTCAACCGCGACGCTCTGATGCGTTCGGCGCGCGAAATCATGCAGATGGGCCATTTCGACCCCGAAACCGTTTCGCCCGACGTGCAGCCCAATCAGGAAGACGGCACGGTCGACATCAACTGGAACCTAACAACCAAAGCAAACGACCAGATTGAACTATCGCTCGGCTGGGGCCAGACCGGCCTCATCGGCAAAGTGGGCCTGAAGTTCACCAACTTCTCAATCAAAAATCTCTTCCACCCCAAAACCTACAAAGGACTCATTCCGCAGGGCGATGGCCAGACCTTCTCGCTGTCGGTGCAGACCAACGCCCGCTACTATCAGGCCTACCAGATTTCATTCCTCGACCCCTGGTTCGGCGGCAAGCGCCCCAACGCCTTCTCGGTTACCGGCTACTATTCGCGCCAGACCGGCATATCCAACTCCTACTTCAACAAAAACATAATGAACGACCCCTATGGCTATGGTTATGGCTATGGTTACGGGTATGGCTACGGATATGGCTACGACAATAACTACTCCGCCTATCAGGACGCCTATGACCCCAACAAGGTGCTCCAGCTGGCCGGCATCACCGTTGGCTTCGGCAAACGCCTGAACTGGCCCGACGACTACTTCACCTTCAACGCCGACCTGACCTATAACTTCTACTCGCTGAAAAACTGGGAATACCTCTTCAAGTTCTCGAACGGCACCTCAAACTCGCTGGTGCTCGGCCTGACCCTGGCGCGCAACTCTATCGACAACCCGCTGTTTACCCGCTCGGGCTCGTCGTTCCAGATCAACGCGCAGATAACTCCGCCGGCATCGCTGTTTATGCACAACCGCAACTGGGCAGCCCTGGCCGCCAGCCCCAACGAAAAGGAGCGCCGCGAACTGTATAAGTGGGTTGAATACTGGAAAATACGCTTCCACTCGCGCACCTACACCCCGCTGATTAACCCCAACGGCAAATACACTCTGGTTCTGATGACCCGCGCCGACTTCGGCGTTATCGGCTCATACAACAAGTATTTGAAAACGCCTTTTGAAACCTTCTACGTGGGCGGTGACGGCATGTCGGGTTCGTCGATGTATGCAACCGAAACCATAGCCCTGCGCGGCTACGACAACGGCTCGCTGACCCCCTACGGCCGCGAAGGCTACGCCTACACCCGCTTCGGTGTAGAGCTCCACTTCCCCTTCCTGCTGCAGCCAACAACCACCATCTACGGCCTCGCGTTCGCCGAAGGCGGCAACGCATGGACCACCATTTCCGACTTCAACCCGTTCCAGATGCGCCGCTCGGCCGGCGTTGGTCTGCGCGTGTTCCTGCCGATGGTCGGCCTGCTCGGCATTGACTGGGGCTACGGTTTCGACCGCGACGCTTACGGCAACCGCGGCGGAAGCCACTTCCACTTCGTTCTGGGCCAGGAATTCTAAACCTTTCGGCCGCTCAGTTGTCTAATAGAATATATGCAACTCCTTATCCCCTCTGTTTAAAAATGAAAAAACTACTCGCAATGATGATTCTGGGCCTTGCAGGCGTCCTGGGGGCCGCCGCTCAGAAATATGCTCTCGTCGACATGGAATACATCCTTAAAAACTACCCCCAGTATGAAATGGCCAACGAGCAGCTCAACCAGCTCTCGCAGCGCTGGCAGCGCGAAGTCGAAGCCAAAAACGCCGCAGCCGAAACCCTATATAAAAACTACCAGGCCGAACTCGTGTTCATGACCGACGAACAGAAAAAAGCCAAGGAACAAGAAATCGTTGCCGCCGAAAAAGCAGCAACCGACCTCAAATATAAATACTTCGGTCCCGAAGGCGAACTCTACAACAAACGCCAGAGCCTGATGGAGCCGATTCAGGACGAAATCTACAACGCAATCAAGAAAATAGCCGAAGAAAAAGGCTACCAGACGGTGTTCGACCGGGCATCGTCGGCCAACATAATCTACGCCTCGCCACGCATCGACATTTCAAACGAAGTGCTCAACAGGCTCGGATATTCAAAATAATTCGCTATATTTGCACCCACTAATGAAATTTAACTTAACCAACAATTTAACAAAAATGCTCAAGAAACTCTTATTGGCTCTTGCCATCATTCTCCCCACTTGCGCCTTTGCGCAGGGAAAATTCGGTATTGTTGACGCCCAGAGCGTAATGGAACTCATGCCCGAATTCAAAGCCGCTCAGGATCAGCTTGCCAACGTTTCCAAACAATATGAAGACGAATACGGCAAACTCACCGAAGCAATCAACAAGCAGGTGCAGGAATTCCAGGCTCTGGCCGAGGACACTCCCGTTGCCATCCGCGAACGTCGCCAGCAGGAAATTCAGGACCTCGACCAGCGCATCCAGGCCTTCCAGCAAAAAGCTCAGCAGGATCTGGCCCGCAAGCAGCAGGAACTCATTGCTCCCGTTCAGGAAAAACTCATCAACGCCATCAAGGCCGTAGGCGCTGAAAAGGGCTTCACCATGATTTACCCCGACGGCGTTGCAATCTACGTTGGCACCGACGTTATCGACGTAACCCCCGACGTCAAAACCAAACTCGGCGTCTAACCCCACCAGACAAAACAAAAGAAAAGCCGGGCTCAGTTCCCGGCTTTTTTGTTTCCAATTTTCCGAAAAATTGCTTAACTTTGCGTATCACAATCAATCATGACTACTCCTGAAAAAATATACCGGCTTCTGGCAGATATTGAAAGTGACCGCATCGAGCGAACTATATCTACAACCAACACCGACAAATTCGGTCAAGCTATCTGCGCCTTTGCCAACGACCTGCCCAACCATAACCAACCGGGCTATCTGATTATCGGAGCCGACGATAAAACCGGCAGAGTTGACGGGTCGGTGAAAATCACCGACCAGCTGCTGCAGAACCTTGGCGGCATCAAAACCGACGGCAAGTTGCAACCGCAAGTCACCATGACCGTTGAGAAAGTCAAGCTCAGCGGAGGCGACGTTGCAGTCGTAACGGTTCAACCCTGCCCGTTCACCCCCGTAAGATACGAAGGGCGCATATGGATTCGCAACGGCCTGCGAAAGTGCATTGCAAGTGAATCCGACGAAAAACGGTTGCTTGAAAAGCGCACAAGCCGAATGCTAACCTTCGATGCGCTGCCATGTCTCGACTCCACAATCGACGATATTGACATAGACTCTTTCAAGCAACACTATCTTCCCAAAGCATTTCCCGAAGAAGTTCTCCGCACCGACCGCCGCAGCGTTGAGCAGCAAATGCAAGCCTTAGGTTATTTCAACACCAGATTTAACTGCCCTACCTATGCCGGAATCATTATGTTCGGAAAGAACCCTGAACACTTCATGCCCGGATGCTATGTGCAGTATGTCAGGTTCGACGGAATTGACCGCTCCGGACAAATCAAGAATGAATATAAGTTCTCCGGAAATCTCGTGAAAATCCTTTCGCAGCTCGACACATTCGTTGATGCTTCGATAACCAACCGCCGCCCCGTTCCGGTTTCATCGCTCCGCGAAGAAACAATCGTTGACTACCCGCATTGGGCCACCCGAGAGCTGCTCATGAACGCTATCTGCCACCGCGACTACGAAGGCAACGGCCCCGTTCAGTTCTACCAATATGACGACAGGATTGAAATTATGAATCCCGGGGGCCTATATGGCAAAGCCACACCCGAAAACTTTCCATACGTCAACGATTACCGGAACGGAGTTGTTGCCGAAGGTATGAAAGTTCTCGGCTTCGTTAACCGCTATAGCCGTGGGGTTCAAACGGTGCAGCAAGAACTCCGGAATAACGGCAATGGTGACGCTGAGTTTAAACTTCATCTTGAAACCGCCTTTCTCGTCATTGAACATAAAGGTGATATAAAAACTGATATAAAAACTGATATAAAAACTGATATAAAACTACCGCAGGGGTTGCTTGCCGTACTGAACTTGTTGAAACAAGACCCGGCAATCAACTATGAAGCTATTGCCGAGAAACTTGCGATTACAAAAACCACCATTTATAATCGCATTAAAATCTTAAAAAACCTTGGTTTGATTCAACGCAAAGGCGGCAAAAAAGGTGGAATGTGGGTTATAAACCAACACATAAAAAAATAAAAAACGCCAAACTGCTGCATAAAATCTAAGAAAATTGTTATATTTGCCGCTTGAATTGATGCTATTTTTGATTAAAATATAAATAAAACACAATTATACGTTCACAAATGAAAAAACTTTTACTCCTTGCTTCAGTGCTGCTTGCGGCCGTTGGTGCAAACGCAGCATCCAAATTAGCCGACCTTGGCCACGTTATCGTTGCCAATGACCCCTGCTGGCCCTACGATGGCTTCAATTCTACCGAAGATGTTAAAGATATGGGCTTCGGCGTTAAACTCCCCGCAACCATGGTTAGCAACTACGCCGGCTGCAAAATCATAGGCTTCCGCGTTGGCTGGGCTTCACCGGAGAACCCCGGCGAACTCAACCTGTTCCTGCGCGAAGGCTCATTCAACGGCAAAGAAGTTGCAAGCCAGAAAGCAACAGTCTACAGCAACTTCTACAACTATAAAGACGAATGGAACGAAGTCAAGCTCGACACTCCCTACGATATCTCCGAAAATCCCGGCGATCTCTACATGGGATTTACGGTAGACCTTCCCGCCGCCACCCCCACCGTGGCGATGTCGACATTAGGCAACAAGTACGCCAACTCCTGCTATATGTCGTTTCCCGACTGGATTGACGAAAATGGCGAGCGCGTGTGGGTTGATGTTTTCGACGACCCTGTTACCAACTTCGGCCCGCTGCTGCTGGTTGCCATAGTTGAGATTCCCGATGGTGTGGAAACCGGAGGCGCAAAAGCCCAGATTCGCTCTATCTACACTTCCGGCATTCAGAAAATCGGCCAGCTGGGAACCGCCCATGCTACAATCCATAACGTTGGCACTGAAAACCTCAACTCAATTAAACTCAGCTATTCTATCGGCGACAAGAGCTACACCCACGACCTGAAGCTCGGCTCCGCTATCGTTCCAAACCAGAAGAGCGTCGTCTACATTCCCTCGGCTTGTCTTGCCACCGGCAACACCCGCATTGAAATTACAGAAATCAACGGTAAGCCAAACAAATTCAAACAAGACATTACCTACCCGATGCTGGCCGTTCCCGCCGAAGTGGCCAATAAGTATACCCACCGTCCCGTCGTTGAGTACTTCGGTTCAGAAGGTTCTCACCAGCACCCCTACATTTTCGACGGATTGCTCTGGCCCGGCTACTTGCCCCACGCCGACGAAGTGTCGCTGATTGCCCACCATATCTCCGACCAGTTCATGACCGGCGATGACGAAGACAACATGCTGGCCATGATGATCAGCGACAACGCTCCGCAAGTCGGCTATCCGTCGGTTATGTATGACCGTCAGGTAGTTTGCACTGACCTGCAGAACCGCACTGAGTATCTTACAATTATCAATAGCACTCAAACTCCTCAGGCTGCCGAGATTGTTTACAACGAAGTATTTTCTCGCCCGACTTTCCTGTCGGTAAACGTTAAAGGTGCGCTGAATGAAGCATCCGACGAGCTGAAAGTCAACGTTTCCGGCTACATCGAACCCAACATTCTCCCCGAAGGCGAAAAACTCTATATTTCGCTCTATGTTCTCGAGGACTACGTTGAATCAACCGCTCAGGACTGGTCGACCGAAGCAGAAAAAGAAGCCTACAACGGCGTTATGGTGCACCAGGCCATTATCCGTCAGCGCCCCACCAAAGTGTTTGGCGACGTTCTGACCGAATCGGGCGACTACTCCGTTGACTACACGATTGACCTCGACCCCGAAGAATGGAAGCTCTACGACATGAAAGTCGTTGCCCTGATCCACCGCGGCCCGTATAACACCCGCGTTGAACGCCAGGTTCTGAACTGCGGCGAAGCCTCGCTGCTCGATATGGGCGCTTCGATCGTGGCAGTTGCCGCCGACGGCACCGAAGCCATCGTCAGCTCGGCCAATGGCCAAATAACCGTCAATGGTTCGACCGAGGGCGTTAAGGTTTACTCTCTCTCCGGTGCCGCTACGCCCAACTCCGGCCTCCGCCCCGGCATCTATCTGGTAGCCACCGATTCCATCAAAACCAAAGTTATCGTGAAATGAATCTGAAATCCATGCTTGCACCGGCACTGCTGCTCTGCGCAGCGGTTGCCGGCGCATCAACAACAGTTAACTTCGGCTACGTTCCCGACCAGGCCGACCCCAACAAAATCTCGGCTCAGGGCACCGGCAAAAACCAGTGGCTTGAATGTGCAGTGGGCTTCGACCCGGCAACCATGCCCTACTTCGCTTCGCTCAAGGGCGCCAAGATTCTTGGCGTGCGCTGCTACCTGCGCTGCGACTACAAGCAGAAAGCCCAGGGCCGCACAACCATCAATCTCTACGAAGGCAAGCTGAGCGACACCCCTACCCTCACCCAGAAAACCAACTTTCTGGAAGGCTGGAACGAGGTTATGTTCGACCAGCCCTATGAAATCACCGACCCGGAGCTGCCGATTTATGTTGGCTACCGCGTTTTCGAGCTGATGAACGACCAGTCGCTGCCGCTGGTTTCCGACCCGAATGCCTGCGTCAGCGGTTCCTACTATGTCAACCCCGGCCGCACCGGCTGGAACGACAATTCCGCCAAAGGCTCGCTGCTGGTTCAGGCAATTGTTGAAATTCCCGACGGCGCCGACCCGCTGGCCGCAGCCGGCGCTGTTGCGCAGATAACCGGCGCGCCCCGCATCGTGGCCCCCGAAGCGCCCTTTGCCGGCAAGCTCTATGTTCATAACTTTTCGTCGAAACCCATTGAGTCGCTGACGGTCACCACCTCCAACCCCGAGCGCGCCTACGACTTTTCGCTGACCGAGCCGATTCCCGCTTTCGGCTCAACGGTTATCAGCACCGACATCTACACCTCGGCCGAAGAGGGCACCGACGTTGAAATCACCGCTGCCGTTACCGCTATCAACGGCTCGGAAGTTACTCCCGCCGCAACCACCGCCACGAAGCTCTACGTTTCGAAAGACAATTTCCTGCGCGTTCCCCTGATCGAGGAATACACCTCGCAGTTCTGCGTTAACTGCCCCTTCATGGCCTACTATCTGGAAATTGCCCGCGAAAAAGTTGGCGTTCCCCACGTTTTCGTTACCCACCACTGGGGCTTCCGCGAAGACAAGTTCACCCAGCCGGTCGACAAAGAATTGGAATATCTTTTCTTCGGCTCGATGGGCAACCCCTATGCGACCTACGACCGCACCGTGCTGCCCGGCAAAAAGCAGATCATGGTCGGCGCCAACGTTGCCGAATGGGAACCCTACGTTGAACTCATCACCCAGGCCTACAACCTGCCGGCATTCGCCACCATCAACATCGAGCACTCGACCGACGCCGACGGCAAGCTGCAGGTCAGCGTCAGCGGCCGCGTAGCCTCGGGCGACGTTACGGCCGACGGCCTTGTTTACCTGTCGACCTACGTTGTTGAAGACAAAATTTCGCGCGAAGGCTATCCGCAGTCGGGCGTGGACTCCGACATGGACGAATACTCGCCCTCCGACCTGCCCGAAAAGTATCTCCACAACGGCGTTATACGCAAAAACCTCTCAACCGTTGAGCTGGGCGACAAGCTGCCCTTCGATTCCGAAGGCAAATTCTCCGTAACCTACAGCCCGGTTGACATCGACCCCAAGTGGAATCAGGACAACACCCACATAGTTTCGTTCATTCACCGCATCAACAAGGAGAATATGCTCGACAACTACGTGCTCAACGCCGCCGACTCCCCCTCGCTCTCGGGCAACGACTCAGCCCTGCCCGCGGTTGAATCCGACCCCGAAGCGCTGCGCTGGATTGTTGACATCAACGGCCACCTGACCATCACAACCGCCATTCACTCGGCCCGCCTCTTCACCGCCGCCGGCCGCGAACTCCCCCTGTCGGCCCGGCTGACCAACGGAGTCTACATTCTGCGCGCCCAGCTGCCCGGCGGAACGGTCAAAACCGTTAAAATCCTGGTTAAACGCTAAGCTCGCGCCAGCCTACAAAAAAGCTGATTTTTGCACATCCCGAAAATTTTTCGTATATTTGCGCGCATTTTCCACACAAATGCCCCACTTACGAAATAATTTTTAAACCAATTTACATTTTAAGAAACCAACTAAACACATGAACAGCAAAGGTTCTTTGGGAAGCATCGTGGCCGGCGTAATCGCCATATTCCTCGTGCTTATCTGCCTGTTCTATCTGTCGTTCTCCTGGAAAGGAAACCAGA
>CAZDVP010000040.1:0-14628 GCA_964508865.1 uncultured Bacteroides sp.
GGAGTCATATTTTAAAATCTATTTGCAGGAGCTTAAAGAAGTAAACAATGATGTTAGCGGACAACTTACACAGGATCCTGCAACTTGGAAAAAACGTGATGAGTATTTTACAAAACTTACCGACTCAGAGCACGAACCGGTTTTTCCATTTGCCATTACTCCAAGCACTGAATGGGTAGCAGAGGTAATCTGGCAAGACAGCCCGAAGAGACTGATAAATTTCTGCGACTATTTAGGTATGCTCACAAACAACGGCGACTATTACGAAAGCGCAGGCGCCATGTGGCTACCGGTGAAGATTGCAGACTTCAACAATTTCAAACAAACATTCTTAGTAAAGGGGGGTACTAAAGATGAGTTAGACCCTGCGGCATTTAAAGATCCTTATAATGACAGAAATCCAACCCGTAGCGAGATCTTCTTCAAGACCACCGGAGAGGAAGGAAACGTCATAGTGGGAATCCGCAAGAAAACCGATGCCGAAAAAGCCGGAGGACCAGCACCGGCTTTGACAGACCGCGAATACCTCTGGAGCTGGCATCTGTGGATCACAAATTATAATCCTGCCGAACTCGGACAATCTACGATGGACCGCAACATCGGTGCTATGAAGCCCGGTGACGCCGGCTTTTACTATCAGTTTTTGCGAAAAGACCCCTTCCCGCATTGGCAAGCTAAGGTTTATGATATAAACGGCAAAGAACTTACGCAACTCAGGCATACACTCTCGACCGGAGAATCAGCCAGCATGCTGATTTTTCAACACGCAGCTAAAACTACTACTAATGACCTTAGGGCATCACAAACTAATGCTGTAAAATGGCCTTATAAACTGTTTTATCATACAGGCGGCACAACTGCCACGACATTAGCAAACAAGGATTATTCAGGTAAGACAACCGGTAGAACCGCGAGTTGGACTGTCAACTCCGCCACTCTGAATTGGACTCCTCAGGATCCATCTCCTCAAGGATGGGTGTTACCGCCGGATGAAAAGCAGCCCGAAACCCCTGCGGGAACATGGACAATGATTACCTCCTGGGCCGGCTTGGATATACCTGCCGGAGGATTAAGGGCAGACCCCTACAAGTGGTCCGGAATTGAGCTGCTGTATCGTGATGGGAAGCCCTTCCTTTGGGTAACAGGCCCCGGTACACTGTCTTCTAATCCGCCTCCAAATACCGGTACTCCTACAGCGCCTTATTACGATACAGGCACGAAAAGTATGGTTGACGCTCTCCCCATCCGCTGCACCAAAAGATAACCCTTCGCTTTGCCTCTTTTCGCCAGATTTTTTTGCCGGAAAGAGGCAAAGTTCGGGAATTTTGCGTAACTTTGCAGGCGTAAAAAAGACACGAAAAAGCGATGAACACTGACAAGTTTGAAATGGTGGCCAAAACCTTCCAGGGATTGGAAGAAGTGCTGGCCGAAGAGTTGCGCAACCTCGGCGCCATGAATGTTGAGCCCGGCCGACGCATGGTGTCGTTTCAGGGCGACAAGGCCATGATGTATAAAGCAAATCTCTGCTGCCGGACGGCGCTGCGCATTCTGAAACCTTTCTATACATTCAAGGCTTTCAACGCCGACAAGCTCTATGACCGCGTCAAGGAATACGACTGGTCAACCATGCTGTCGCCCGAAAAGACCTTTGCCATCGAAGTTACGGTCAATTCCGAAAACTTCACCAACTCGCGCTTCGTGACCTATAAGGTCAAGGACGCCATTGCCGACTGGTTTCGCGACCGCGACCCTCAGGGGCGCCGCCCGGGAGTGCGCCTGACCGACGCCGACGTGGTTATCAACGTTCACATTTCCGGCTCGGACGTTACGCTGAGCCTCGACTCGTCGGGCGAGAGTCTTCACCGCCGCGGCTGGCGCGAAGCCCAGATCGAAGCGCCCATCAACGAAGTTCTCGCCGCCGGCATTATTCTGAAAAGCGGCTGGCGCGGCGACTGCCCGCTGGTTGACCCGATGTGTGGTTCAGGCACCTTCCTGGTCGAGGGCGCGCTGATTGCCGCCAACATCGCTCCCGGCATTTTCCGCAAGGGCTTTGCCTTTGAGCAGTGGGCCGACTTCGACCGCGAACTGTTTGAATCAATCTATAACGACGACTCGGCCGAACGCGAAATCACCTGCGAGATTATCGGTGCCGACATTTCGCCCAAAGCAGTGGCCATTACGCAGGCCAACCTCAAGCGCGCCGGAGTTGCCAAACACGTTAAGGTTGAGCTCAAGCCGCTCAGCGCCTGGGAATCGGCCCCGGCCGGCGGAGTGCTCATCACCAACCCGCCCTATGGCGAGCGCCTGCGTCCGGCCGACCTCGAAGGGCTCTATGACCTGCTGGGCAACAAACTGAAACACGTTTTCACCGGCTATCACGCCTGGATTATCGGCTATCGCGACGAAGACATGATGCACATAGGCCTGCGCCCGTCCTCGCGCGACACTCTGCTCAACGGCTCGCTCGAATGCGAGCTGCGCGAATATATTATTTTCGACGGCGACCGCGCCAGCTTCCGCGCCTCGGGCGGCTCAACCGAAAGCCGACGCACCGACCGCCCGCTCCACCGCAAACCGCACCGCTTCGACGACCGCAAAGGCGACGACCGCCGCAAACCGTTTGGCAAACGCCGCTTCGACGACCCGAAACGCGAGCGACCCGAACGGCCTCAGGAGCCCGAATCCGACAATCCGCTGGCAAAACGCCGCAACCCCAAAGCCCTGGAGGCCATTATCGGCCGCCAGCCCAAACTATCGCGCCGCAAAGGCTGGCGCGGAGAGCAAACAGGCGAATAATTCCGCAGTAATCACCAATCCCTCAAACCCCCGAAAATAGACCATGACAGTCCTTCTACTTGGCAGCGGCGGCCGCGAATCGGCCCTGGCCTGGAAAATCAGCCAGAGCAAACATTGCTCGCACCTTTTCATCGCCCCCGGCAACGGAGGCACGGCCGCCTACGGCACCAACGTCAACCTCAAGCCCACTGACTTTCCGGCAATCGAAGCCTTTTGTCGCGACAACGGCGTTGAACTGATAGTTGTTGGCAACGAAGACCCGCTGGTGGCCGGCATACGCGACTATTTTGCCGACCATATGCCCGAAATGCTGCTCGTTGGCCCCGGCAAGGCAGGCGCCGCGCTCGAGGGCAGCAAGGATTTTGCCAAACGCTTCATGGCCCGCCACGGCATCCCCACCGCCGCCTATCAGACCTTTACGGCCGAAACCGTCGACGAAGGCTGCCGCTTTCTGGAAACCCTGCGTCCGCCCTACGTTCTGAAGGCCGACGGCCTTGCTGCCGGCAAGGGCGTTTTGATTATTTCCGACCTCGACGAAGCCAAAACCTCGCTGCGCCGGATGCTCGACGGCATGTTCGGCCAGGCCTCGGCCACAGTTGTTATCGAAGAATTTCTCAGCGGCATAGAATGCTCGGTGTTCGTTCTGACCGACGGCGCCGGCGGCTACCGCATCCTGCCCGTTGCCAAGGACTATAAGCGCATTGGCGAAGGCGACACCGGCCTCAACACCGGCGGCATGGGCGCAGTGAGCCCCGTTCCGTTTGCCGACGCCGAATTCATGCAAAAGGTTGAGCAGCGCATCGTAAAACCGACCATCGAAGGCCTCATTGCCGACGGCATCGACTATCGCGGCTTCATCTTCCTGGGCCTGATCAACGTTGGCGGCGAGCCGATGGTGATTGAATATAACGTGCGCATGGGCGACCCCGAAACCGAAGCCGTTATGCCGCGCGTGGCCTCCGACCTGCTGCCGCTGCTCGAAGCCACGGCAAAGGGCAACTTGGGCACCCTGGAACTCAACGAGGACCCGCGCACCGCAGTGACCGTTATGGCGGTCAGCGGCGGCTACCCCGGCAGCTACGAAAAAGGCAAACTCATCAGCGGCCTCGACCGCGCCGGCGAGAGCCTGCTGTTCCATGCCGGAACGGCCATCGACTCCGAGGGCCGGCTGGTAACATCCGGAGGCCGCGTAATAGCCGCCACCTCCTATGGCAGCGACATCGACTCGGCCGCCCGCAAGTCGTTTGCCGCTATTGAAGCGCTCGACTTCGACGGCAAATACTATCGCCGCGACATTGCGCGCGACCTCATTAACCTTTGATTAACTGCATGGGCTAATGCGCAGAGAGCGAACCTCATGGCTCCAGAACGCCCTGCTCGGCCCGGTAGCGTCGATTGCGTTGGCTCTGGTCGGACTCGGCATAATGATTGCCGCCGGCTCGGGCCAATGGCTCATCGGGCTGATTTCGGCCGCCATAGGTGCATTAGGCGTTTACCAGATCAAGGCGCGCGGACTTTTTAAAGGTTCGAACTATCCGTTTATCGGCCTGCTGATGATTCTGCAGGCGGCGGTGCTTCCGGGGCTGACCTCAACGCTGCTGGCGCTGGTAGCGCTGTTTGCCACCGTCGGGGTTATGCTCTGCTTTCAGCAGCGCTCCCAAACGCGCATGATTTTCCTGCTGATGCTCCTTTGCGGCCTCGGGGCCCTGGGCGCGCGCTGCTTTCTGCTGCTGGCCGGCGCGCTGATGATTGAGCTGATGTTCGTCAGGGCGTTTTCCATGCGCGGCTTCGTGGCGTCGGTGCTCGGACTGCTCACTCCGCTGATAATTCTTGCCGGCTTCGGGCTTTATAACCCCGCCCGATTGATTGAAATCTATGGCGGCCAGTGGGTTGCCGGAGTCAATTTCCAGGCCCTGATAGGGGCACTTCCGGCGGTTGTGTTCGGCCTGGCAATGTTCCTTACGGTCTATGGCTATCCGGCCAAACAGCGCGCCCGCAACCTGGCCGTTATGTCGCTGACCGGCAGCGCCATAATCATGGCCGTTGCCGACTCATCGAACGGCGCGGACTATCTGTCGCTCATCAACCTGACTTCGGCCTATTGGGTCAATCAGTTTGCCGCCACTCGCCGCTTCGGCTGGCCGGCGCTGCTGCTGACTTTGGGCTTTGCAATCGCCTATGGATATTATTATTGAGAGCCATATTCCGTTCATTCAGGGCAAGCTCGAGGCGCTCGGCCATCGGGTCAGCTATCTGCCCCCCGAGGCGATTACCGCCGATGCGGTGCGCAACGCCGACGCCCTGATTATCCGCACCCGCACTCGCTGCGATGCCGCGCTGCTCGAGGGCTCGCGGGTGAGCCACATAGCCACCGCAACCATAGGCACCGACCACATCGACCTTGACTATTGTCGCAGCCGCGGAATCAGGGTCGACAACGCGCCGGGATGCAACGCGCCGGCCGTTGCGCAATATGTTCTTTCGACCATCTGCGCCGTCAAGCCGCAGGCCCGAACAATCGGCATTGTCGGCGTTGGCCACGTCGGCTCGATAGTTCGCCGCTGGGCCGAGGCCAACGGCTTCCGCATTCTGCTCAACGACCCGCCGCTGGGGCTAAACACCCCGCTCGAAACCCTGGCCGAACAGGCCGACGTTATAACTTTTCATACGCCGCTCGACGAATTGACGCGCCATATCATCAACGCTGGGTTCCTTGCAAAATGCAGCCGGAAGCCACTGATAATCAACGCCGCCCGCGGACCGATTGCCGACACCGCGGCGCTCATCGACGCCCTGAAGGAGCAGCGCGTTCTGGCCGCCGTTGACTGCTGGGAAGGCGAGCCCCGGATTTCGCGCGAGCTGCTCGACCTCTGCTCGGTTGCCACACCCCACATTGCCGGCTACTCGCTCCAGGGCAAACAGCGCGCAACCGCCATGGCCCTGCGAGCCATTGACCCGCGCATCGACATCGAGCTGCCCCGCGTGGCCGACATACCATCGCTCAAAACCATAGCCGCCGGCTATAATCCCCTGGCCGACACAGCCGCCCTGAAGGCAAACCCCGACGCCTTCGAATCGCTGCGCAACCACTACGACTACCGCCCCGAACCCTGACTCTGCCGGGCAGCGAACAGATGCGGCATAAAAGTTGTTAAACACTTGTAGGAAAAAATAATTTTTCTTACCTTTGCAATCGTATACGAACTAAAGCTTTTACCCGGTGAGACGCCGGAAAACTCATAACTAACAACTTTACATCAAACTCAATTCTAAGCCACTAAGCATCATGGAAACTAATCCCAATGGCGAAATCAAGCGCCCTAAGCGCCCGCGCATCGGCTCGAGCAATGCCGATGGCTCAGCATCAACCGACTCGCGTTTCGAAAAAGTATCTTACGGCAACGATTCAACCTATTCATCCGACAGCAACGAGTCAGAAGGCCGCCAGCAGCGACCCTACCAGTCGCGCCCGCGCTATAACAACAATTACAACCGACCCAACAACGGCTACAATAGCTATAACAGCTACAACAGCTACAATAGCTACCAGAACAATAACAACAACGGCGGCTACCAGCGCCCCCAGAGCGGCTATCAACGCCCGCGCTACGAACGCCCCGAAGGCCAGGAGGGCAGCTACCGTCCGCGCTACAACCCCGACGCCTACCGCGACAACAACCGTCCCGAAGGCTACCAGCCCCGCCCGCGCCAAAACAAGAATAATAGCTACAACAAACCCAATAGCTATAATAGCTATAATAGCTATAATAGCTACAATAGCTACCAGAACACCGGCAATAATAACCGCCCGGATGGCTATCAGCCCCGCCCGCGCTACAATAACAACAATAACCGCCAGGGCGGCTACCAGCAGCAGCGTCCCGGCGGCAACCGCTACGGCAAGCCGCAGGCCCCGCGCCAGCAGCAGCGCCCCGGCAAGAGCTTCACACCGCGCCCCAAACGCATTTTCTACGACGAACCCGAAGTTGATCCCAATAGCGAAATCCGCCTGAACAAGTTCATTGCCAACGCAGGCATCTGCTCGCGCCGCGAAGCCGATGAATACATTGAAAAAGGCGAAATCAAGGTCAACGGCCAGGTAGTTACCGAACTCGGAACCAAAATCACGCCCAAGGACGTTGTTGAATTTCAGGACAAGGTCGTTACCACCGAACGCAAATGCTACGTTCTGCTCAACAAGCCGAAAGATTGCGTAACCACCGCCGACGACCCCAACGGCCGCCTCACTGTTATGGACCTGGTCAAGAATGCCTGCGAAGAGCGCATCTATCCGGTTGGCCGCCTCGACCGCAACACAACCGGCGTGCTTCTGCTGACCAACGACGGCGACCTGGCCTCGAAGCTCACACACCCGCAGTATGTCAAGAAAAAAATCTATCACGTCTGGACCGACAAAGACATTGAGGAAGACGACATGCAGCGCATTGCCGACGGCATTGAGCTCGACGACGGCCCCATTCACGCCGACGCCATTTCCTACGCAACCGAAACCGACCGCAACCAGGCCGGCATTGAAATCCACTCGGGCCGCAACCGCATTGTGCGCCGCATTTTCGAAAGCCTCGGCTACCACGTAACGAAGCTCGACCGCGTTTACTTTGCAGGCCTGACGAAAAAGAACCTGCCCCGCGGCCGCTGGCGCTATCTCACTCAGGAGGAAGTCAACTTCCTGAAAATGGGCTCGTTTGAATAATCCGCTCTGAAACCTAATTCTCCAAATAATAAACCAATCAATTTATATGCAACGCATTAAAATCAACGATATTTTCAACCCCGAGCTCATCGGTCAGGAAGTGAGCGTTATGGGTTGGGTGCGCACCCGCCGCGGCAACAAACACGTGCAGTTCGTGGCTCTCAACGACGGGTCAACAATCCGCAACATCCAGATTGTTTTCGACATGGAGAAATTCTCCGATGCCGACCTCAAGGCAATCACCACCGGCTCGTCGCTCCACGTTCTGGGCCGCCTGGTTGAATCGCAGGGCAAAGGCCAGACCTGCGAGGTTCAGGCCGACAGTTTCCGGGTTTTCGGCACCGCCGACCCCGAGGAATACCCCTTGCAGAAAAAGGGCCACACCCTCGAATTTCTGCGCGAAAAGGCCCATCTGCGCCCCCGCACCAACACCTTCGGCGCGGTTTTGCGCGTGCGCTCGGCCCTGGCTTTTGCCGTTCATAAGTTCTTTCAGGAACGCGGCTTTTTCTATCTGAACACCCCGCTGATCACCGCATCGGACTGCGAGGGCGCCGGCGCCATGTTCCAGGTAACGACCATGGACCTCAACAACCTGCCCCGAACCGAAGAGGGCAAGGTTGACTACACGGCTGACTTTTTCGGCAAGCCCACGGCGCTGACCGTGAGCGGCCAGCTCGAAGGCGAACTCGGCGCTACCGCTCTGGGCGCAATCTACACCTTCGGCCCCACCTTCCGCGCCGAAAACTCCAACACTCCGCGCCACCTGGCCGAGTTCTGGATGATTGAGCCGGAAGTTGCATTCTTCGACATTGCCGACAACATGGACCTGGCCGAAGCGTTCATCAAATACTGCGTGCGCTATGCCCTTGACCACTGCCGCGAAGATCTGGAATTCCTCCAGCAGATGTACGACAAAGACCTGATTAACCGCCTCGAATCGTCGATTCGCGAAGAGTTCGTGCGCCTGACCTACACCGAAGGCGTTGAAATTCTGCGCAACAGCGGCAAAAAGTTTGAATTCCCCGTTGAATGGGGCACCGACCTGCAGAGCGAACACGAACGCTATCTGGTTGAGGAGCACTTCAAACGCCCGGTAATCCTGACCGACTATCCCAAGGACATCAAGGCCTTCTACATGAAGCTCAACGACGACGGCAAAACCGTTCGCGCAATGGACGTTCTCTTCCCGCAGATCGGCGAAATCATCGGCGGCTCCGAACGCGAAGCCGACTATGAAAAGCTCCTTGCCCGCATCGAGGAAATGAACATTCCGATGAAAGACATGTGGTGGTATCTCGACACCCGCAAGTATGGCACAGTGCCCCACGCCGGTTTCGGTCTGGGCTTTGAACGCCTGGTTCTGTTCGTTACGGGCATGACCAACATCCGCGACGTTATTCCCTTTCCCCGCACCCCGAACAACGCCGAATTCTAATGAAAAAGCTACTTCTTGCCGGCGCCATGGCGCTGGCTGTTTCCGCATCGGCCGAAAACGCACCCCTGTGGCTGCGCAACACCGCCATATCGCCCGACGGCTCGCAGATTGCCTTTACCTATAAAGGCGACATTTTCGTTGTTCCCGCCGCCGGCGGTCAGGCCCGCCAGCTCACCAGCTCGTCGGCCTACGACACCCGCCCGCTCTGGAGCCCCGACGGCAAGCAGATTGCCTTCAACAGCGACCGCGAAGGCTCGATGGACATCTACGTCATGCCCGCCACCGGTGGCACTCCCCGCCGCATAACCACCCACTCCGGCCGCGAAGACCTGCGCGCCTGGGCCGGCAACGACACCCTGCTCTATTCAACCGCCGACCTCCCCGCGGTCAATGCCGCCCAGGGCTCCTTCACCGCCCAGGTCTACAAGGTAGGCGTTGAAAAGCCGGGGCGCCCGAAAATGGTAATGTCCTGGCCCGCCAACGCCATCAGCGTCAACGCCGACGGCAAGATGCTCTTTCAGGACAAAAAAGGCTACGAGGACGTTTTGCGCAAGCATGAACACTCCAGCGGCACTGCCGACATCTGGCTCAACGATGGAGGCCGCTTCACCCAGCTGACACGCGCCAACGTTCAGAGCCAGAACCCCGTCTGGGCTGCCGACGGCAAGTCGTTCTACTACCTGACCGAGAACGAAAACGGCACCATGAACGTTCACTCGCGCACGCTCGACGGCTCCGACAAGGCCCTGACCAACTTCGACCGCCACCCGGTTCGCTCGCTTTCGGTGGCCGATAACGGCACCATGGCATTCAGCTGGAACGGCGAAATCTACACCGCCGCCCCCGGCGCCGAACCGCAGAAGGTCAACGTTGAAATCATTGCCGACATCTACCGCAAACCGGTCGACAAGCTCACTCAGAACTATAATGCCAGCTCCGTGGCCGTTAGTCCCGACGGCTCGGAAGTTGCCTTCATTAACGGCGGCGACGTTTTCGTGACCTCCGTTAAGTACAAGACCACCAAGCGCATAACCAACACTCCCGAACAGGAGCGCACGGTTGACTTCGCCCCCGATGGCCGCACGCTGGTCTACGACTCCGAACGCGACGGCCTCTGGCAGCTCTTCACCGCCACTATAGCCGACAAAAAGGAGAAAAACTTCACCTATGCAACCGACATTGAGGAGAAGCTGCTCTATGCGTCGCCCGACTCGCTGCCGGCATTCCAGCCGGCCTACTCGCCCGACGGCAAAAAGATTGCTTTCCTCGAAGACCGCACCGCCCTGCGCATCATTGATGCCGACGGCGGCAAGAAGGCCAAAACCGCGCTCGACGGCAAGTATAACTATAGTTACACCGACGGCGACATCAGCTTCCAGTGGTCGCCCGACTCGCGCTGGCTGCTTGCCGACTATATCGGCGTTGGCGGCTGGAATAACTCCGACATCGCTCTGGTCAAGGCCGACGGCTCGGAAGTTGTTGACCTGACCGAAAGCGGCTACTCCGACGGCGGCGCCCGCTGGGCCCTGGGCGGCAAGGCGGTGCTCTGGTCAACCGACCGCAACGGCTACCGCAGCCACGGCTCGTGGGGCTCGCAGCGCGACGTCTACGCCATTTTCCTTGACCCCGAGGCCTACGACCGCTTCCGCATGACCGAAGAGGAAGCCGTGCTTGCCGACGAAGCCAAAAAGGGCGATAAAAAAGAGGACAAGAAAGACGACGACAAAAAAGACGACGACAAAGACAAGAAGAAAAAAGTCGAAGCGCTGGAATTCGACCTGGCCAATGCCAAATACCGCATTGTGCGCCTGACCAACGGCGCCGGCTCCTATCCGGACTATATGCTCAACAACGACGGCACGAAGTTCTACTATCTGTCGGGCGGCGACCTTTGGGAAAAAGACATTCGCAAGGGCAACACCAAAGTGCTGACCCAGGGCGCCGGCTATAGCTCGCTGGTTCCGGATGCCAAGGGCGAGAACGTGTTTCTCGACGGCTTCCAGATTACAAAGGTGAATCTGGCCAGCGGCAGCAAGGAAAAGGTTGATTTCGTTGCCGAACGCGAATATTCAGCCGCCGCCGAGCGCGAATACATGTTCGACCATATGCACAATCAGGTCAAGAACAAGTTCTATGACCCGAAGCTCCACGGCGTTGACTGGGAATTCTACGGCAAGGAATACCGCCGCTTCCTGCCCCACATCGACAACGGCTATGACTTCGCCGAACTGCTCAGCGAAATCCTGGGCGAGCTCAACGCCTCCCACACCGGTGGCCGCTACTACCCCGGCAACTACGCTCAGACAACCGCCACTTTGGGTGCATTCTACGACCCCGACCATAAGGGCAAAGGCCTGAAAGTTGCCGAAGTAATCAACCGCGGCCCGCTCAGCACCAAGAGCGCCAACGTTAAGCCCGGCGACATTATTCTGGCCATCGACGGCACCACCATCGAGCCCGATGCCGACTATTTCCCCCTGCTCGAAGGCAAAGCCGGCAAACGAGTGCGCCTCACTGTTAAACGCAAAGGCGGCAAGACCGAAGACATCACCGTTAAGCCCGTAGGCTCCGTGAGCTCGCTGCTCTATCAGCGCTGGGTTGAACGCAACCAGGCGATAGTCGACAGCGTCAGCGGCGGCCGCATAGCCTACGTTCACGTTCAGGGAATGGATTCGCCTTCGTTCCGCACTGTGTTCTCCGAACTGCTCGGCAAATATCGCAACCACGACGCCGTTGTTGTCGACACCCGCTGGAACGGCGGCGGCTGGCTCCATAACGACATTGCCCAGCTGCTTTCGGGCCGCGAATACGTTCGCTTCAACCCGCGCGGCCGCTATATCGGCTCCGAACCGTTCACCCAGTGGACCAAGCCTTCGGCAATGCTGATTAACGAAAGCAACTACTCCGACGCCCACGGCACTCCGTTTGTCTACAAAACCTTAGGCATCGGCAAACTCGTCGGAGCCCCGGTGCCCGGCACCATGACCGCCGTTTGGTGGGAAACCCAGGTGAATCCCCGAATCGTTTTCGGCATTCCGCAGGTAACCACCCTGGACATGAACGGCAAGGTTCTCGAAAACACCCAGCTTAACCCCGACATTACTGTTTATAACGACCCGGCCGAAGTTATGCGTGGCCATGACGCCCAGCTGATTGAAGCCGTTAAGTCGCTGATGAATAAAGAATGAACAATCCCTTCGACAGCAAGCCGCTCTACGTAATGGCCAAGCCCGCCGGCTCGGCCTGCAATCTGGCGTGCTCCTATTGCTACTACCTCGACAAACGCCGATTCTACGGTGAAGAAACGTGCAACAGGCCATTCATGAGCGACGAAATGCTTGAACTTTACATCAAACGCTATTTCGAAGCCCAGACGGCCAACGACGTAAACTTTACCTGGCATGGCGGCGAGGCGCTGCTGCGGCCGCTGTCGTTCTACAAAAAAGCGCTCGAGCTGCAGAAAAAGTATGCCGGCGGCCGCCGGGTTCTGAACTGCCTGCAAACCAACGGCACCATGCTCACCGAGGAATGGTGTCGATTCCTGCGCGACAACAACTGGCTCGTTGGCATCAGCATCGACGGCCCGCAGGAGTTTCACGACGAATACCGCCGCTCGCGCGACGGCAAGCCGTCGTTTCTGCGCGTAATGAGCGCCATCCGCATGCTCAACGCCCACGGCGTCGAGTGGAACGCCATGGCCGTTATCAACGACTATAACGCCGACCACCCCGAGGAATTCTATGAGTTCTTCAAGTCAATCGGCTGCCGCTACATTCAGTTCGCACCTATTGTTGAGCGTCTGACGCCCGCCGACGACATAGCCTCACCCATCGAACCGGGCCAGCTGGCCGACTTTTCGGTCAGCCCCGAGCAATGGGGCGAGTTCCTGTGCCGGCTCTTTGACCTCTGGATCAAGGAAGATGTCGGCAAGGTGTTCATTCAGCTTTTTGACTCAACGCTGGCCAACTGGTGCGGCGTGCTGCCGGGAGTTTGCTCGCTCGACAAGGAATGCGGCCACGCCGCCATCATGGAACACGACGGCAACGTTTACTGCTGCGACCACTTCGTATTCCCCGAATACCACCTGGGCAACCTGCGCGACAAAACGTTCATTGAAATGATGACCTCGCCCAAGCAGCAGCGCTTCGGCGCGGCCAAGCGCCTGACCCTTTCCAAGCAGTGCCGCGAGTGCAAATGGCTTTTTGCGTGCAACGGCGAATGCCCCAAAAACCGCATTGCCCGCACCCCGGCCAACGAGCCGATCAACTATCTCTGCGCCGGCTATAAGCGCTACTTCGCCCATGTGGCCCCATATATGGACTACATGCGCGACCTGCTCAAAGCCGGTCTGCCCCCGGCCGACATAATGTCACACCTCCCCCTGAATTCCCAAAAGAAACCTTAATGAAGAACATAAGGAATTTTTGCATAATCGCCCATATCGACCACGGCAAGTCAACCCTGGCCGACCGTCTGCTCGAATTCACCAAAACAGTGAGCCAGAAGGACATGGAAGCCCAGGTTCTCGACGATATGGACCTGGAGCGCGAGCGCGGCATAACAATCAAAAGCCATGCCATTCAGATGGACTATGAGCTCGACGGTCAGAAATACGTTCTGAACCTCATCGACACTCCCGGACACGTTGACTTCTCCTATGAGGTCAGCCGCTCCATTGCCGCCTGCGAAGGCGCGCTGCTGATTGTTGACGCCAGCCAGGGCATCCAGGCCCAGACCATTTCGAATCTCTACATGGCTATTGACAACGACCTGGAAATCATTCCCGTGCTCAACAAATGCGACCTCGACTCCGCCAAACCCGAGGAGGTAGAGGACCAGATCGTTGACCTGCTCGGCTGCGACCCCGAGGATATTATCCGCGCTTCGGGTAAGACAGGCATGGGCGTGCCCGAAATTCTCCGCGCCATAATCGAGCGCATCCCCGCCCCCAAGGGTGACCCCAAGGCTCCGCTCCAAGCGCTGATTTTCGACTCGGTGTTCAACCCCTTCCGCGGCATCATCGCCTACTTCAAGGTTGTTAACGGCACTCTGCGCACCGGCGACTTCGTCAAGTTCGTGGCCACCGGCAAGGAATACCACGCCGACGAAATCGGCATTCTGCGCCTCGACATGGAGCCGCGCAAGGAAATCTCGGCCGGCAACGTGGGCTACATCATTTCGGGCATCAAAACATCGAAAGAGGTTAAGGTCGGCGACACGATTACCCACGTCGAGCGCCCCTGCGCCGAGGCCATCGACGGCTTCGAGGAAGTGAAGCCGATGGTCTTTGCCGGCGTGTATCCCATCGAAACCGAAGACTTCGAAAACCTCCGTTCGTCGCTCGAAAAGTTGCAGCTCAACGACGCCTCGCTGACCTTCCAGCCCGAAAGCTCCGTGGCCCTCGGCTTCGGCTTCCGCTGCGGCTTCCTGGGCCTGCTCCACATGGAAATCGTTCAGGAACGCCTCGACCGCGAGTTTGACATGAACGTAATAACCACGGTGCCCAACGTCAGCTATCGCGTCTACGACAAAAAAGGCAACATGACCGAGGTCCATAACCCCGCCGGCCTGCCCGACCTGACGCTCATTGACCGCATCGAGGAACCGTATATCCGCGCCAGCGTCATCACCGCCGCCGAATTCATCGGCCCGATAATGACGCTCTGCCTGGGCAAACGCGGCG
>CAZDVP010000041.1:0-14215 GCA_964508865.1 uncultured Bacteroides sp.
AACTTGTTGCTAATATTGCCCGAAAAGGCTCGTTTTTGTGTGTGGGCCTCGACCCCGATATCAAAAAAATCCCCGCTCATCTGCTTGAGCGCGAAAATCCGCTGCTCGACTTCTGTCGCGAAGTAGTCGACGCAACCGCGCCGCACTGTGTGGCCTATAAGCCGAATCTGGCGTTTTTCGAGAGCCAGGGCGTTAAGGGCTGGATTGCTCTGGAGGAAACCATTAAGCATATTCGCGCGAACTATCCCGACCAGTTTATCATTGCCGACGCCAAACGCGGCGACATAGGCAACACGTCGGCCCTTTATGCCCGCGCCGCTTTTGAGCACTTAGGCGTTGATGCCGTGACTGTTGCGCCCTATATGGGTTCTGATTCCGTCAAGCCCTTTTTGGGCTATGAAGGCAAGTGGGTCATCCTGCTGGCGCTGACCTCCAATCCGGGCAGCAAGGACTTTCAGTTTCTCGAAACCGGCGATGGCAAGCGCCTGTTTGAGCGCGTGATAGAAACCAGCGGCGAGTGGGCCGGCCCCGACGAGATGATGTATGTTGTCGGCGCAACTCAGGGCCGCATGTTTGAAGACATCAGGCGCGTGGCTCCGCGTTCGTTCCTGCTTGTTCCCGGCGTCGGCGCCCAGGGGGGCAGCCTTGAGGAGGTTTGCCGCTACGGCATGATTCCGGGCGAGTGCGGTTTGCTGGTCAATTCCTCGCGCGGAATAATCTATGCGTCGGCCGGCCGCGACTTTGCCGAGGCCGCCGCAACTGCCGCCGCCACCCTGGCCGCCCAAATGAAGTCCCTCCTCAAATAATTTCGGTGTCTTTTTTCGTTTTTTTAGAAAAAATGACTATATTTGCGGCTTAGAAATCTGCTAACAACTAAACAATTAAATAAATTTAACTTACCAATCAGTATCATGAAGAAAAGTTTACAGAAGCTTTTTGCCATTGCTGCGATGAGTCTTGTGGGACTGTCTGCCTGGGCCGTTATGCCTGAGGCTGGCAAGGTCTATAAGATTGTCAACAAAAACTATGGCACTGCTGTGGCCGACCAGGGCCCGACAGGCAACATTGCCTGCCAGAACTTCAATGAAGCCAACAATTCCCAGCGCTGGCTCGTGAGCGCCGGCTCCGGCAACTCGCTGCGTTTCAAGAGTCTCGGCACCGGCTGCTACCTCACCTCCTCGCGCGCTCGCTCAACCGCCTGGCGCGTGAGCTCCAATGCCGCCACCGCCGCCGCTCAGCTGAGCGTAAGCGGCACCGACGGCAACTACGTTGTTCGCACCTCGGGCGACCCCGCCTCGCTGTCGATGCACTGCGACGGCCAGGGTGTTGTTGTTTGCTGGAACGACGACATCGACCCCTCGAAGTGGGATTTTGTTGAAATCCCCATGACTCAGCAGGAAATCGACGACGCTCTGAAATCCTTTGAGCGTTTCGATGAGGAAATCGCAAAGACTTCGACCTACGCCGCTGCGCTCGCAGCCCTCTATCAGGACGGAGCCTGCACCACTCTGAAGAGCCAGTATCAGTCAATGAGCGACGCCAACATCAAGGCCGACAGCAACTTCAAGGCCCTGAGCGCTCCCCTGCAGCAAATGGTGCTCAAAACCAAAAACGGCAACTGGGCCGAAACCTGCACCTACAACGGCAAATCCTACGACTGGGACTCCGAACACGCCAAGAAATATCGCGTGCAGCTCTATGAACCCTTCTCTGAAGGCGAAGCTGCTGCTGTTATGGCCGGCATCCAGGCCTATACCAACATGAGCAACCCCTCCGGTATTCTCGGCAATTCCGGCGATATTCTCTATGTTATGGTCGAGGGCACACTCAAGGATGGCGCAAGCCTCTATCTGACCCCCATGACCGGCTCCGGAATGTTCAACCGCGTTAACGAAGGCGTTGAACTCAAGCCGGGCCTCAACGTGGTGCCCATCTATAGCGAACAGGCCCACCAGCTGGTTAACTACACCATCTACACCACCCAGAACGTCAACGGCCGCAACATGCCCGTCAAGGGCCGCGAGCTCAGCAAATATCCCGACCTGAAAATCCACATCGAAGGCGGTCAGCTCAACGGTTTCTTCAACGCCATTGGCGACGAACTCTACTCTCCCGACACCCGCGAGGACTATGAGTACACCTCGTCGCGCGCAACCTTCCAGATGTATAACCTCATCGGCAAATACACCTTCCTGCACTTCTTCCTCGAAGACACCAAGGCCGACGTCGATGCCAAAAACCTCAGCTGGGGCGTTAAGTCGGTGCTCGACCCTGCCAAGAATGTTGCACCCGCAGGCGTTAACTACTGCTACGACCCCGTTAAAATCATCAAGGCATGGGACGACATGTGCTTCCGCGAACGCACCGTTATGGGCATTCAGCGCAACGAGGAGCTCATGAAGTATAACGAAGAGCTGCTCTGGAACTTCTACGAACCGCTCACCGGCGACAAAATCGACGTGCACCCCGCCGGCGATACCTACGACGTTGACCCCGGTTTCGAATATGGCGACTATTTCAACAACCGCCTGCTCGGCATCACCATGCAGGGTGGCCTCTACATGAACGCAACCTGGTGGCGCACCGCCTATAGCATCACCACCCTTACCTCCATTCTCTGCGAGCTTCCCAACTACGCCGGCCCGATCTGGGGTCCCGCCCACGAGTATGGCCACATGAACCAGGGCCCGATGAAGATGGCCGGCACCACCGAGGAGTCGAACAACATCTTCTCGAACGTTGCCGTTTACTATGCCGGTCAGACCACCTCGCGTTCCGACAAACCCATTGACCAGCTCAACGTTTTCAACCGCGACGGCTTCTATCTCGAACACGACACCTGGGGCACCACCCGCATGTTCCTGCAGCTCTGGATCTACTACCACGCCTGCGGCTACAACAAAAAATTCTACCCCCGCCTCTATGAGCTGCTCCGCAAGAACCCGCTCGAACACTCCTACTACCTCAACGTCCGCAAGGACCACCTGCAGTTCGTGCGCATGGTCTGCCTGGCCGCTCAGGAGGACCTGACCGACTTCTTCGAATCGTGGGGCTTCTTCGTGCCGCTCGATAACTACCACATCGGCGACTATGCCAACTACTACGCAACCCTCACCCAGAAGGACATCGACGAAGTCAAGGCTGAAATCAAATCGTGGAATCTGCCCAAAAACGACCAGATTATTCTGATCGACGACCGTCCAGGTTCCAAGCGCCAGAGCTGGGCTGACCATATGGCCATTTCCAAGGCCGGCCCCTTAGGCGGCATCGAGGATTTCCGCAATAACCGCAAGGCAACCGGCAAGTTCAGCTGCACCATGCGCAACGACTCGCTCGTTATCAACGCAACCAACGGCACCGCCGGCGTAGGCTTCCTGGTTTATGGCGACGACGGCCAGCTGCTCAGCTTTACCAACGACTACCGCTGCCCGCTGAAAAAGGCCGCAACCGCCGCTCTGATGCAGGGCAAGGCCAAGGTTTATGCAATCAGCGCCGACGGCTCGCGCATCGAGGTTGAAAACGAATATCGCGAAGCTCCCATCAGCGAGCACCTCTCCAACCTGCGCAAGCTCATGGAAAGCACCGCCGACGTTCACGACGTTATTGCCGATGAAAAAGAAAACCGTGTTGAATGGTATATTCCCTTCTTCGCCAAGGACTTCCTGGCTGCCTATGACGCAGCTGCCGCTGCCGACGAAAACAGCACGGTCGACGAAGTCATCAACCTATACCTCGACCTGCTCAACAAGTATAACGAACTGAAGGCCACCGACCACACCAAAGTGCCCTTCATCAACAACTCCGTTTATAAAATCTACAACGCCCGCTTCACCACCCACGTTCTCGCTTCGACCTCCAGCAAGGCCAGCTGCGTTGCCGCCAAGGCTGAAGCCGACGAATATCAGCAGTGGAAAGTGCAGTCGAAAGACAACGGCTACACCTTCTATAACATGAAGTGGCAGAAATATCTCGGCAAACCCAACACCGACGATAAGAATAAAGACACCGAGCTGATCGCAATGGTTTCGAGCCGCAACGATGCAGGCGTGTTTGAGCTCCATGTTGATGGCCCCGGCAAATACGTGATCCTCAACGGCGGCGCATGGGACAAGGCCATTCACCAGTTCGGCGACCAGGCCGGCGGCAAGCTCGCAATGAGCGGCAGCGGCTGGGATGCTTCCCACTGGTATTTTGAAATCAAGGAAGCCAACGCCACCAACAAGGCTAAATCCGATCTTGACCGACTCATCAAGGAAGCCGACGTGCTCCTCACAGAAGCCGGCAAAATCGGCATCGAAGGCGACGAAATCCCCCTCACCGCCGACATGCTCTACTCCAACGCTCCCATGCGTTCGGGCGAAGATGCCTTCACCTCGTTCGATGTGCTCTTCGACCAGAACCTGCTGACCTATTTCCACACTAACACCGACAACGACATCGACTCCGAAGATGGTCTCGACCACTACATCCGCATCGACCTGGGCCAGGGCAACGAAGTCAGCTCCTTCCAGGTTAACTGGACCAACCGCGACGTTCTCGGCGGCGGCCAGGAAGACGAAGGCGGCGAACTCCCCGTTCCCGTTAACCAGCCCGCCCGCGTCCGCGTTGATGCCTCGGTTACCGGCGACACCTACGTGACCCTTGCAACCCTGACCAATCTGCCTTCCGGCAACGCTAAGAGCTACTCCTCGCCGCTGATCACCGACGGCAATGCCTACCGCTTTATCCGCCTGGTCGACATCTACGGCGTGCGCAAAGCCCACGGCCACCCCTACTTCGCAATTGCCGAACTCGGCATGACCGAATCGGCCGAGGTTGCCCGCCCCAAGGAAATTTATCCCAACGTTAAGCCCGAAATGATGTTCGCCCTCCGCGATGCGCTCGCCGCAGCCCGTAAGGTTGTCGACAAGGCTTCGACCAAGCCAGACATCTATCAGCAGGGCTTTGCTGACCTCTACGTTCCCTTCATGACCCTGGCTAACGCTATGGGTGTTGAAACCGTGATTGAAACCGTTGAGGCCAACGCTCCCGCCCGCGTTGCTTCGGGCATCTTCGACCTCCAGGGCCGTCGCGTTGAAAAAGCTAACCGCGGCCAGATCTACATCATCGACGGTGTGAAGACCCTGGTGCGCTAATCCCCCCGAAACTGAATCCTAAATGCAATGAGGTTGAACCGGATGCCGGTTCAACCTCATTCGCTTTTCAGTGCAGCGGCTTGATGGGCCTGGGCGGCGTCTGGCTCAGCGCGTAGGCCGCAATGGCACGCGTCATAACCATGTCGTCGTGGCAGCCGTGTGATGCCTCGGTCTTGTCGCCGCGGCGAATGTAGGTTGCCATTTCGCCTATGGCCGCCGCCGACCGCTCGATCAGAACCCCGTCGCGAATCGCATAGGTCAGCTCGAAAATGGCCGACGCTTTGCTCGAGGCGTTGGTGTGGAAGCCGATGCGGGTCGACATGGTGTTCAGAACCGTGTCGAACGCCTGCCGGCGATAGAGGTTCGGGTAGCCCGACTGCCCGAGCTTTTCCAGAGCGTAGGCCCCGCGCGACTCCAGGGTGTTGCTCTCGAAAATCACCAGCGCGCGGTGGTAGATATGGCCCAGCGCCGTGGCTATTTCGCAGAGCCGGTCAATATCAACATGGCCGCGCCATTGCGCAACCAGCTCAAGCCGCCCCGGAGTCCTAACGTCGAAAACCGCCGCCACGCTCCAGTCCGCTCCCTCCCAGTTGCCGCCAACGTCGACCGCTATCATATAGCCGGGCCTAACTGTCAGCTCCTCCTTGGCGCACGGTTTGGCCCACACCTCCAGCCGCCCCGACGGCGACTCCGTTAGCCGGCGCCCGGCCGGGTCGACCTCATAGCGCCGCGGCTCGGCAATGCCCCGACGCAGCCGCTCCAGGTCGGCCGGGTCGAAAACCGCCAAAGCCGCCGGCGAAAAGGCCTCGTCGGGCGTAGTCGGGTGCTCGCGCATCATCGCTATGCGTCCGCCCTGGGCCAGCGTTTGGTTGTGGTACCAGAAAATCTGCTCCAGGCTCAGGTTCAGCGGCGGCTCCCATAGCCGGCGCTCATAGTCGGTTAGCCGCCGCCAGGTTTCGGCCTCCGGAAGCACAAGCCGCTCGCGGTGGTATTCAACCTCATGCCAGGTTGCGAACACCGCCGTTTTGTCGCTTTGGCCCGCCAGCGCCCGCTGCCATTCGGCGTGGAAGTAGTTGCCCGGGCCGTTGGCGGTACTCTCCATAATCACCAGGCTCTCCGCAACTCGCGGAACCGCGCTGCAAACCGACCTGACCAGTTCCGACGCCTCGTGCACCCCCGACGCCGGCCAGTAGGCAACCTCGCTCAGGTGTGCCATCATGAAGTCCGAGCCGCGCGCCCCGTCGGGGTTGCGCGCAGTGCAAATGGTTATGCGCGAGTCCGACGGCTGCAGCTCGCTGACCGACTGCAGCCCCAGGTAGCGCTTGATGCTCAGCTGCGGCGCGTCGTCGGGCCGGAACTTGACAATGTCGTGCATCTGGCCGCTGAGAACCGCTGCCGCCGGCTTGACGTGGGCGCAGATCAGCGCGTGCCAGTTTTCGTGGCGCCGCGTTTGAAGCCATAGCAGATAGTGGCAAACCAGCGTTGAGCAGCCCCACTGGCGCGACTTCAGCACTATAATCCTTATCGGCCGCCCGGCCTTGCGCTGCCGCTCCATTTCGTTGAAAACCTTGCGTTGCGCCCGGTTCAACACAAAAGGTATGCGCCGCCCCGACTGCTTGTCCTTGATGCGGGCGCAGCGCTCGGCCCAGAATTCAAAATCCTCGTTCATCCGCTCGGCGTCGGTCATTGGCCGCCGCGGCCGCGGCCTGCGGCCCCTGCAGGTCAGCGCCCGGTTGCGCCGCCGGTTCTCGGCCGTCATTTCGTCAGTCCATTCTTTCATACCCGCAAATTTACGACCCCCGCTCCCGGCCCGACCGTAGAAAAAAAGTCGCCGTCCATATCCCCTCGCGGGAACATGGACGGCATTCATCACTAAAAAAAGTATTTAAATTGTATGTGTGCTTATCCTCAGATTAGAAGCAAACGCCGATGCCGATGTTGAAAGTGCCGGAGTTTACTTTAAACTTTTTATACTTATAGGCGGCAATGAAGTCGGTGCCGTAGTTCAGGCCGATGTAGAACTTGTTGATCTGAACGTCGGCGCCGATGTGCCAACCCATCTGGAAGCGGTTCCAAACGCTATTCTTGTCGCCCATGTCCTTTTTGCTGTAGAGGCTGGCCCACTTTTCGTCATCGTCGTCGGCATATTCGTCGTAGTATTCCTGAAGTTCTTCGTCGTAAATGTCGATGCCGGTTTTGGTGCGGCCCAGCAGGTTGAACTTCAGGTTCAGGCCAACGTAGGGCTTAATGGCGAATTTTTCGTTGATGTTGAACTTATAGGCGAAGTTAACCGGAACGGCCAGTGCGGCGAACTGATAGTTCTGATAAAGCGAATACTCATCTTCATCTTCAATGTCGATTTTGCCGAAGTTGAAGTTGAGGTTCAGACCGGTTTCAACATACATGGGCAGGCTCTTCGAAACGCTGAAGCCGTGGAGGTATTTCAGCGAAAAACCGTTGGTGTTGATGTCGTCGATATCGTCGTCATCGCCGGGGAAGTCATAGCTATACTTGATGTTGGTGTAGTTGATGCCGAACTGATTGTAGTCGGCGATTTCAGCGTTCGACGAACCCGAATTGCTGCTCGATTTGCCGCCGGTGGTGAACTGGGCGGAAGCTGTTGCCGAGCAGAGCAGTGCGCCGGCAACGGCCAGAATCTGAATCTTGTTCATAATGTTTGGTTAGAGGTTTAAAATGTGAGAATTATCGATTGCTCAGATGTTGGAGTTCATGCGCCATACGTTGGCCACGCCGTCGGCATTGCCGCGCTGCGAAATGAAGTAGATATAGCGGCCGTCGGCGCTCCAGACCGGGCTCAGGTCGTCGGCCGCATGGTGGGTCAGCTGCTGCAGGTCGGTTCCGTCGGTGCGGCAGGTGTAGATGTCGGTGTTCCAGTAGCCGGTCGAGCCGTTGTCGATTTTCGTGCCGCCGACTAGAACCAGCGTCCGGCCGTCGGGCGACAGCTGAGGCGAGTAAAACGACCGCTCGCTGTCCGATACAACACACTCTTCAACGCCCGTGCGGAGGTCGATTTTCCAGATTTCGCCCTTGCCGTTGCTTTCGCGGGCAACGTAGATAACGTTGCTCTTCGAGTCGGCCGTCGGGTTCATGCCGGTTGTGTAGCTCGAAAGATAGTTTTTCTGGGTGTCGTAGCCCCACACGCTGATGCCCCGGTTTTCCAGGCGCGCAAAGAAAATCGTTTTCATGTCGGGCGAAAACACCGGCGAATAGTCGTTGGCGCCCGACGTTATCTGGCGGCAAACGTAGCCCTGCTTCGCGTCGGTCAGGAAAACCTGATTGGTCTTGCCTTTTGCTTCCGAAAAGCAAATCTGCTTGCCGTCGGGCGAATACGAAAAGTCTATAACGCTCGAGCGATTCGTGCGCTGGCTCGACGAGCCCTGTTTGTCAATATCCTTGACGAAGATGTTCGACGCGTTGTTGCGCAGCGAAAGATAGGCCAGCGTCTGGCCGTCGGGCGACACGTCGATAATCTTATTCGTCAGCCACTGAACGCCGGTGCGCGAGCGCTTGACCTGCGGCAGGCAAACGTAGTCGCTCTCCTTGGTAATCTTCACCAGGTCGAGCGATGCCTCTTCCGGAACGTAAACCACCGAGTAGTCTACCTGCTGGGCCGACGCGGCGGCAAAAGAAATCAGAGTGGCGAGGAGGGTGGAGTGCAGCTTTTTCATATATAATAGTTTAGGCATTCGTTTTTAATGATTTTTTCTCTTTTTGGCAAAGGTACGACAAAAATTACCCCCCCCAAATTTTTAACGTTTCTTAACCTCCGTTAAGAAACGCCCGGCCCGCCTCGGGAGCGACAAAGGCCTGCTCCGCGGGCCTAACCAACTGGGAGCGAGGGCGTCTCGCCCTCGGCATCCGCGACGAAGCTGTGAAGGCGAGACGCCTTCACTCCCGGCATTGAGCTCCCTCCCTTGAGGGGAGGGCTGGGGTGGGGCCGTTGCCTGCTCGCACACGCGCCTGCGCGTGCGATTTAATATATCGCTTGTCCACCTATGGTTTCGCCTTTGGCTCAACCATAGGCTATTGTGCTTCCACCCGCGCTGCGGGTGGGTCAATGAGCTCCCTCCCTTGTGGGGAGGGATGGGGTGGGGCTGTTGGGTCCATAAAAAAAGCGCGCCTCTCGCGAGGCACGCTTTCCAAATGTGAGTGTTATCTAACTAATATTACTCTTGTGCGAATTAGTCGAGGTTAGCGGCAGAGCTGCTTGCGGCCGTTGACCAGATAGAGGCCGCGGCCGGCTTTGCTGACGCGGCGGCCCTGCAGGTCGTAGATTTCGCCTGCGGCGTTGCGGTCGGCGGTGAGCTCGCTGATGCCGGTGGTTTCGGCATCCTGGAGCGCTACCGACGAGGTCAGCTTCTTGTCGCCGAGGGTGATGTTGCCCATGCCGTCGTAGGTCGGGGTGGCGGCTTCGGTCAGGTTCACCGGCTCGAGGCGGGTTTCTTCCTGGGCGCGGGCGCGAACCTTGTTGCCGGCTGCGGCGGCGTCGGAGCGCACTGCGCCGGCGTTGACAGCGAAGTTATGGGTGAACACGACTTCGTTGTTTTCGTTGACGGTGCAGAGCCAGTTAATGGCCGTTGCGGCGTCCTGGCCGGCAACGTAGGGGCCTACTTCGAGGTAGAAGTGGGTGGCCTGTTCGTCTACCCAAACGATTTTTGCGGCCAGCGGCTCGTCGTTTTCATAGAGGTTGTAAACACCGTTGTGTTCAAACTCGTTGATAGCGGCGCCTTCGGCAGTCTGAGCGGCCTGATGAGCCTGGGCCATGAGGTAGTGGTGGTGGGAGTGTTCGGATTCGTCGTCGGCCTGGGCCATAACGTTTGCAAAGGCTGAGTAGGCGGCTTCGTTGAAGTGGCCGGGGGTGGTGTTGTGGGCTTCGGAGCGGCTGCCGATGTAGTCGGCAACTACGCCGTGGGCGTCGGCAACGTCGGCGTGGGCGGCGCTGATGCGGGCGCGCAGGGCGCCGAGTTCGTCTTCGGTGAGCTGGCCGGCATAGGAGGCGATGAGGCCGTTGCCATCGGCGCGGTTAACGCCGCCCATGGTAACCAGTGCTGAGCGGGTGCAGTCAGTGATTATGGTCAGACCACCTTCGTGAACACCCGTGAAGGCTGAGTTATCGGAAGGAGCGCGTCCGGCGCTGAATGTAACGGAGTGCGCGATGGTGTTGCTGAACGTAACCATGTCGTTGAAGGGAGTTGCCACTTCGTTCAGGCGCCAGGTAAAGTCGGCTGCCTTTCGTGAGTCGCCCCACGAAGTGTCGCTCTTGTCGCCGAATGCGTTCATGAAGCTGTCGCCGCCGAGGTTGTAGACGTATTTCTTGCCGTCAACCATAACGAAAGCGAACTTATAGTCATCGGTGGGTTCCGGATTTGTCAGGTTCATGCTGCCGGTGCCGCGCAGAATGCCTCCATCGTTGCAGAGGTAGCCGCGGCGGTTGAAATCGGTGCTCTTCAGAATCATCAGCGTGCCCTCCTTAACGTCGAGCGAGGTTGCGGCGCTTGCAAGAGCGGTGGCTTCGGCCTTAATTGCGGAGTAGTTGGCGCCAATGGGAGCTTCGCTGTTCAGCAGAGCGGCCAGGGCTATGGCGTTGGCGTTGGAGGTGGAAACAAAGCCGGGCAGCGCAGCGCTCTCGCCAACTTCGGCGGGGATGCCGGTGGCGGTTTCGTAGGTGGCGGCGAGAGTGGTGGCGGCGTCGGTGAACGCGGCCATGAAGTCGGCGGCGCTCATGGTTTCCTTAACGTTGGCGGTCAGCTCCTCGCTGGCGCCGATGCCTTCGATTTCAGAGTCGGCAATGTCGAAGAACTTAATGGCAGAGCCAATATCGTCGCGGGAGGTATTACCATTATTCCATGCGCCCAGGGTGCCTTCAACGTCGTTGAGATGGCCGCCGGCGGTTACTTCATTTCCGTTATCGTTAAGCGCAGGAGCAGTTACTTTCAAAGCAAAGGCGAAGAAGTCATGATAAACCGGATCGGTGTTTTCACTGCCAACAAGGTCGAAATAGTCGGGGGTATCAGTGAAAATAGCCTTGGTTTTGTTGGCAATTTTGCCTTCAGCGTTCCTGGCGAGTGTCAGGCCTTTCGAATCGCCGAGCGTAACGCTATGCACGGTAACTTTCAGGGCGTCGGGGGTTGAGCCTTCGGCTTCCTTGAAGTAGAAGAGACGTTCGGGAACCAGGTCGTCGGCATTGGTGGCATTGCGGGTGTCAATCTCGCCGTTGTCTTTCAGCTTGAAGTTTTTGCAACCGCTAACGGAATTGTTGCGCACACCCAAACGGTAGGCGCGGCCGAATTCAATTGCCGGATATGCCCATTTGCCGGTAGCGTTGATGGTCATTTCGGCGTGAACCTCCGCGTTGTCTTGCTCCTCGGTAGTTACGAAAGTGAATTCGTGGGGCAGTTCTTCTTTGGCGAGGTCATAGAGAGTGCCGATTTTCGTTGCTTCGGGAACTGCGTGAATGATTTGGTCAGCAACGGCGCGACCGTTGATTGCCGGGAAGTGGAAGGTTACGTTGTAGGAGGGATTCTCAACGGGTTCGCCCAGAATGATTTCGTCGGCACCGGCGTTGGGAACCGAGGCGCTCAGATAGGCGGTGTTGGCGGCAACTAACTCGTTTTCGTCCTTAACCATCTTGGTTGCGTCGGAGTCGAGCAGATAGTGGTCGCCGGCGGTGAAGCCTTTGGTTTTGATCAGTGTGCCTGACAGAATGTTGCGGCCAAACAGCTGCTTCGCGCTTGCAAAGGGTTCGTGGTCGCTGATGGCGAGCTGGATAGTGCCGGCTTCTGCCTGCTTGATGAGCACTGCGGTGTTGGCCGGAATCGTGTTGCCGGGAACCTGAACCAGACGCAGGGTTGAGCCTTCGTCGGTGGTGTTGACGGCGGTTGCGATATAGGCGGTCACGCCGTCGGGCAGAACGATGCCGAACGGATAGCAAACCGCACCATATTCAGCGCCTTCGGGAATAGTATAGTCAATTGTTTCGGCGAGAGTAACGATGACCTTATTGCCGTCATCATTGTAGCCATTGGTATATCGGCCAATGTTTACACCGCCGCCGTAGATGTTGCTGAGGTAGGCCTGGGTGCCGTTGAAGTTAAAGAGCCACGCATGTTCGCCAATGTCATAGCTGAGAATGAATTCCGCGCCGAAGCGTGAAGTTTTCGTAACGTGAAGGCCGTCGCCGTTGTCGGTGCGGTAACCCATGTAGTAGCCGTGGGCGTTGGGCGAAACAACCTGGAAGTGGGTGGTGCCTTCTTTGGGAACAATCTGCCAGATCTGGTTGGCATCAGACGTTGAACTCTCTATGCCGCGAATTATGCGGTCTGCATCCTCATCGCTCAGCGGCAGGTTGGTTTCGCCGGCGGTTGCGGCGCCTTCCGAAACCGAGAACGAGTGGTTGGCCTGGCGGTCAAATCGCATGCGATAATAGCGCGCGTCGGTGAAGTAGTCGGCAAATTCAGCTTCGTTGAGCCACTGAACCATTTCGCGGATGTTGGCAACTGTCGGGTTGGCAATTGCTGCGGCTTTCTTTTCGGTGTCGTAGTGGAAATCGCCAACACCGTCAACGTGGTAGCCGGTCATGCCTTCGAGGTCGGAAGCGACAAGAGTCTGAAGGGTCATTAAGCTGCCGCTGCCGTTTTTACTTGCGTTGGTGCCGGGATTCCATACTCGCAGGCCTCTGGCGTTGGCGAGGTCGTTGAAATAGCCGTTGCCGGTCAGCCCGACGCGCAGGCTGAAGCCGTTGTTATTGCTGGTGTTTTGAGCAAGGCTGAGGATTGTGGGATTTTTTGTAATGGCCGGGTTGCTCTGGTTGCCGGCGTTGACTTGAACGCCTTTGTTGTCGCCGGTGGCCATGTTGTGGAGCGTGACTTTCTGCACACCTGCTTCAACGTCGAAGCCTGCATTTTTGAAATACCAAATGCGCTCGGGTTCGAGGTTGGGTACACGGTCCTGCGAGAGGTCAATGGTTTTGTCCTGATTCTTGGTGTGGGTGAAAATCATATGTTTCTGACCGTTACACGTCATGAAGAAAGGCGTGTTCATCGGCTTCTGAATCCAGTTGGCCCAAGTGCCGGCAACGCTGACTGTGGCTGCGGTGGCATCGGCTGCGATTGCAAAACTATCGCCCGACGTGCGGGTGAAGCCGTCGAACGCCGGAATGTTGGCTACGCCGTTGGTCAGTTCATAGGTAGCCGTTACCTGACCGCCGTTCAGGTCGGGCCAGTTGTAGGTTACGTTGGCCAGATTTGTGGTTTCGGTCAGCTTGACGAACATCATTGCAACGCAAGTGCCGGTAAAAGGCGAGCCGTTGCCGCTCCAGTAAGACAGGTGGCGGTCCGAATCATGATTTGTGTGGAGATACGTAATGTTACCGTCACTGTGAACGTTGTTTGTTATCTGAATGTTAAAGCGGGTGCCGGGAGTCTGAAAAGTGCCGTCGCTCAGAGCTTCGGGGCTGATTTCAACCAATTTATATTGAGCGATTTCAGCTTCGGCGGTTGTGTTCTTGAGGTTGCCTTGAGCGTCCGGGCTGTGTGTGCCAATCTTCGAGAAGTAGCAATCGTGGTAGGCCGGCTTGATGCTGAAAGTCTTGTCGTCGCCTTCGCCGGTAACGGTGATATCCCAAATGTAGTCGCCGTCGAAGGCCACATTTGAAAGATATGCGTATTCCGAAAAGATGGAAGTGAGGTTCTGATTGTCGCGGAAGCGAACAACTTTTTCATCGCCGCTCGACGTTGCAACCAGAAGATACTTGCCCGTTGTCAGGTCGGCTGCCGAAGCCACCTTCGAGCCTTCGGTATAGAAGGTGTCGGCATGACCGGAGCCGAAGCCCAAAAGGGCCGCTGCTCCTAACAGTAAAAGTTTTTTCATGTGTTGATAAAATGAATGATATTAGTTGATTAGTAGATATTTAAGGGGTGGGCATATGCCGCAAGGCGCCTCCGGCGGGAGACGTAGCGACAAAATTCCGCGCAAATTTAAGCATTTCTTAACAATTTACCCCCCCCAATTAGTTAAACTTTGTTAAATGAGCCCCTCCCAACCTCCACTTGGAGCGAGGG
>CAZDVP010000042.1:0-9636 GCA_964508865.1 uncultured Bacteroides sp.
AGGTGAAGTAAACGCAGCCGTAGCCGTTTTCGGCCGAAACGCCGGTTTTGCGGCCGGAGTGTTCGCTCAGGGTGAAATCGCCGATGCGCGCGTCGGTAATGCCGGCAAGCTCGCCGTAGCGGTCGGCGGGCACTTCGGCGTGTAGGGTCAGGCGGGTGTCGGAACTGACAGTGGCAACCGGCTGACCGGGCTGCACATAGGCTCCGTCGGCAACAAGCAGGTCAGTAATCACCCCGGCTATCGGGGAGCTGACGGTGGCCGACGAGGCGGCCGGCGAATAGGCGGCCTCGGCCTGCGCGAGCTCGGCTTTTGCGGCGTTATAGGCCGCGGCGGTGACGAGACGGTCGCGATAGAGCGGCTCCAGGCGCTCAACTTCGCGCCGGGCGGCATCGACCGCCGCCTTGGCCGCGCGGTTGGCATCGCCGCCGCTAACGGCCACAGTGTTGACCACCGCCAACGTTGCTCCGCGGCCAACCGTTGAACCCCGGTTCACACCGCGGTAGCTTATGGTGCCCGCAACCGGAGCCACGGCGTCGGCCGTGTTGGCCGCCGAGCGCTCAATAACGCCGCCGGCACGGATAACCGTTGCAAACGGGGCCGGATAAACCGTGTCGACCACAACGCCGAAATGCTCGGCCTGCTCGTCGGGGAGCTCAATCAAGTCGGAATGCTCATCATGGCCGGAGTGTTCGGCATGCTCTTCGTGCTCGGCATGTTCGTCATGTTCCGAGTGTTCATGGCCGCAGGCACATAGCGCCAGCGCGGCCAGCGAAAGCAGGAATTTATTCATTGGTTCGGGCGGCTTGATCGCGTGCTAACTGGAGTTTTGCCTTGAGCTGCTCGAGGCGGCGGTTGCCGTAGGAGATAACGCTCATGGCCTGGCTCAGGCGATAGGTGTCGGCAATGGCGTGGACCTCCTTGGCCGATAGGTTGGCCGACGCTGTTTTTTTGCCACCTTCGAATTTAAGAGTGGCCGCATTGCCGTCGATAGCAACGGCATAGGCGCCCAAAGTGTCGGCCTTGGCGGCCGGGAAGCGAAGGCTCTCGCGGCTGAGGCGATCTTCGGAGTCATTGCTCACCTGGCCGGAACGGGCCGAAGTGCCGCGTGCAGAAAGGCTGATGGCGGTATGGCGCGTGGAGTTGCCGGCAAGCGAGCTGATCATGTAGAATTCGCCCGAGGGGGTCAGGCGAGCAACCGCAGTGTTGCGCTCGCGCCAGTTGGCGGGAACATCTTTATGAATCATGTAGGGCTCGAAAACGTCGTCGCTCGCAGGTACGCTGGTGAACATCCGCGCCACGGAATCGACATAGGCCGACGCGGCGAGCATTTCAACTTGCAGGTCGGCGATTTCCTGCTCGGTTTTGCGCTCCATAACCCTCGGGCGCAGCCCCAGGGCGGCGCGGCCGGCTTCAATCTGTTTCGGATAGGTTGCGCTGAGCGAGTCGAGCAGCGCTTCGGCGCGCGCATAGTCGCCGCGGTCGAGCGCCGTTGATGCTTCGGCCACCAAAGCTCCGGCGGCTTCCTTGTCGGGGTCGCTGCCCGAACATGCGCCTAAGGCCAGGGCAGCGCAGAAAATCAGCGTTTTACTTGCTTCTTTCAACATTTTTCACTCCTTTAATGGTTTTAATTTTTCGAATCAGGGCGGTCAGCGCCGACGTTGAGTTCACGCCAACTGTCAGAGTGCCGCGGAAAAGTCCGTCGTTGGAATCAATGGCAATGTTGCGCAACTGAATGTCGCGCTCCTTGTTGATAATCGACGAAATGTTGGTAACGATGCCGATATCGTCGACCCCCATAACCGAAATGGTGGCCGGAAAAGCGGAATCATTCGAGCCCGACCAGCGGGTTTCGATTATGCGATAGGGATAGCGCTCGCGGATGTTGGCGGCGTTGGGGCAGTCGGTGCGGTGAATCTTAACGACGCCGTCGGAGCTGATAAAGCCGAACACGTCGTCGCCATAAATCGGGTTGCAGCAGCGCGAAAGCTTATAGTTCATGCCCTTGAGCTGCGAAGAACCGATAATCAGCACGTCCGACGAGCCGCCGCTGTGGCGTCCGCCCTCGGAGTCCGCCTCCTGGGTGAGCACAAAGTTCTCGGCCGAGCGCGAGGCATCGGCGCCGGCAGGCGCATCGTCGGGCGCGGCAAATTCAACATACTGCTCCAGAACGCGGTTTGCATCGAGCTCGTCAACCCCTATGGCGGCAAAAAAGTCAGTAACGGTTTTATAGCCCATCTTCTTGATGAAGCGCATCAGCGTGGGCTCGTCGAGGTCGAGCTTGCGGTTCTTGGCGCGGCGGTCGAGAGTTTCGCGGCCCAGAGCGGCATGGCGGTTCTGCGCCTCGTTGAGCACCTGGCGGATTTTTGTGCGTGCCTTGGAGGTCACAACAAACTGCAGCCAGTCGCGCGTGGGGGTCTGCTGCGCCGAAGTGTTGATTTCAACAGTGTCGCCGCTCTGCAGCCGGTGGTTGATTTTGCGGTTCTTGCCGTTGATGCGGCCGCCGGTGCATTGGCAGCCCAACTTGGTGTGGATGCTGAAAGCGAAATCCAGAACCGTGGCCCCCTTGGGCAGGCGGTGGAGGTCGCCGCGCGGAGTGAACACGAACACTTCGTCGGAATATATGTCCATGCTCATGTTCTTCATCAGCTCCAGCGGGCCGGAGTCGGCGGTTTCCAAAATGTCGCGCACGTTGTTCATCCACTGGTCCAGGCCGTTCTCGCCCTTGATGCCCTTGTAGCGCCAGTGAGCCGCCAGGCCCTTTTCGGCTATCAGGTCCATGCGCCGGGTGCGGATCTGAACCTCAACCCAGCGCTCCTGCGGGCCCGCAACCGTTATGTGCAGGCTCTCGTAGCCGTTGGTTTTCGGAATGCTGATCCAGTCCTTCATGCGCGCCGGATTCGGGCGATACATGTCGGTCACAACCGAATAAGCCAGCCAGCAGTCAGCCTTTTCGCGCTCGGGCGGAGTGTCGATGATAACGCGGATGGCAAACAGGTCATAGATATGATCCAGGTCGTTATGCTGCTTCTGAATCTTGTTCCAGATCGACGAAATCGACTTTGTGCGCCCCTTGATTTCAAACTTCAGCCCGGCAGCCTCCAGGCGAGCCTTGACCGGCGCGATGAAGTCGGCGATATAGGCATCGCGCGCGGCCTTGCGCTCGTTCAAGTCGTGGGCTATGCGCGTAAAAACCTCGCGGTTCGAATACTTCAGGCTCAAATCCTCCAGCTCACCCTTGATGGCATAAAGGCCCAGGCGGTGGGCCAGCGGAGCATAGAGATAGCGCGCCTCGGCGGCAACGCGGCGAACCCCCTCATCGTCGGGGTGGTGGTTGATTGCGCGCATCAGCTGCAGGCGCTCGACTATAACGGTGATAATCACCCTGATATCCTGCGCAAAAGTCAGCAGCAGATTGCGGAAATTCTCGTCCTGCACCGACGCGCCGCGGTCATAGAGGCTATTGACCTTGTTGAGGCCGTTGACCAACTTGGCCACATCCGAGCCCCAGTCGCGCTCAATATCCTCCAGAGTCAAAAACTCCTCGCCGGCCAGCGGCGACAGCAGCAGCGCAACTCCCATCGACCGGTCGGGACTCAGCGCCGACGCCATCAGCTCAACCGTTTCGAGGTTATGAATCAACCCGTTGAAGCCAAAATGGTTTCGGCCATAATGGCCTCGCTCAATGCCCCGGGCAATCGTTTGGCGCAGACGCGCCGAATCGGTCGGCTCGAGCACAGGACCATAAGCCCGAAGCACCCGGCCCACCAAAGCAGGGAGCTGTGCGCGCTCCCCGGGCGTCAGATAGTCATTTTCCATAATCATCCGCAAAGTTAAGCATAATTTTCTGCAACCCCATTGCAAATCTCCCAAAATGTCTGCTTGTTAAATTTTGTTAAACAATTGGGGGGGGTAATTTTTTTCCTACATTTGCCAAAAATATATAATACCAACGTTATAAGCCTGTTTTCTATGAAAAAGTTTATCTTCACCACGTTCATCACCTTAAGTTGCGCAGCTTCGGCCAGCGCCGACAAAAACGTTAAATTCGACTTCCAGACTTCTGAAGCCAGAGCAATTGACCTTTATCCCACAACATATATCCAGCCCCTCGTGGCCGAAGTACAAGTCGACACCCAGGCCGGTCGATTCATCGACACCTGGCAACTCTCGCAAACAGAGTTCATGGCCCGGCAATATGCCAACAACGACGAAGCCACTCTTCAGAACCTGAAGGCCTACGGTCTGTTTAAATCATCGGAACGGCATAACTGCGACCTGATAGTAGCAGCCACCTTCGATATTAAAATCACCGACGACGGCGCAACCGTTGTTGTCAAGGGCTATCCTGCTAATTTCGCAAACTGGGGAACGGCAAGAACCGCCGACTATGAATGGATTAACATTGAACGCGCAAAACAAATCATTCCCGCCCCGAAATCTGACTCAAAATAAGATTGAACATGAAAAAGTTATTCATACTGCTCGTTGTTATATGCGCCACGGCGGCCACAAGAGCCAACGCACAAATCTATCGCTCCCAATCGCGAAAAATAGAACTCATAAAAACGCCAAAAGAAAAACGCACCTACGATAACGACTGGGGCCACGACTGGTTCCTCAAAGCCGGCGCCGGCATCCTAATGAGTGGGTATATCAACGATGTATCAGTAAAATACAACTTCAAAGCCGGCTACCGCAAACAAATTCATGGAATCGGGCTTTATTACGGCGCCCTGATAGGCCTAACAAATTCATTCGTGGACTATAGAACTTATGTCACCAATTATTATGGAAGTCATTGGAAATGGAATACCAAATATAGGCCCGCACTACTTTTAGAACCCCTTTTCGGCATAAAATATCGCCTCGGAACAACCAACACTAGCATTGATGCCCATATCGCCTGCGGCTACGAACGAGTTCTTGCCACAAACACAGCACTTAACATTTCTAATAGTGGAAACCTTAATAAGTTTTCAGCAGAAGGGGGTATCGGTGTTTGGTTCAACCGCTTTTTCGTCGGGGCTGAATGCCAAGTCGCCTACAGCTCCTACATATTTGACTCAGGCGTTGCCGCCAACGTAGGCTACCGATTTTAACCCGCCCCGGTCAATTTATTTGCACCTAAGAGAATAGTTTCTTATCTTTGCGATTGAAATTGATAACCATTCGCTGAAGCTCGTGGCTTAGACAAAAATTTTTGTTCGTGGGGCGAGCTTCAGCGAGCCTGAATCGCAACTTATGGGAAGAATCTGGAGCGGCAACAATCGCGCACCCTGGCATGACTATTCGTCAAGGCATATCTATCACATCACCCTGATGAAGCGCCCGGAGGTGATGCCTTTCGGGGCGCTCGCGGGCGATTGGCGCATCAAACCGGGGAATCCCGGATGCTCCTACATCAAAGCGTCACCGTTAGGTTCGATTATCAAATCGTGCTTGCGTGAGTTCTCAACCATCAACCCGAATCTGAAAATCTGCCAGTACGCCCTGATGCCCGACCATTTGCATCTGATTATTTTCGCCGAGAACCGGCTTGATGAGATTCTTGGCCGAAAATTGGCCGCATTTAAGGTTATGGTTAACCGGCGAGCTCAAATCGATAGCGTATTTGCCAAAGGCTTTAACGACCAGATTCTAACAACAACGCGAAATCTTAATGTTATCTACTCTTATCTTCGCGAAAATCCCCGGAGGCTCGCAATCCGGCGGGCGCAACCCGATTTCTTCTCTAAAGTCAATAGCCTGCTCATCGGCAACCTCCAATGTCAGGCTTATGGCAATATGCACCTTCTCGCTAATCCATTCAAAGAACAGGTAGTCATTCATCGGGCGGATTCCGGCGAAAAGCGCAAATCACTCCGCGACACCTGGCTCCATTGCGGAGGCAATGGCGGAGTGCTTGTTTCGCCATTTATATCACCGGCCGAAAAGGCAATCCGATCTGAAGCCGAAGAACTCGGCGCTAAAGTAATTTTGATTACTCACGAAGCCTTTGGAGAGCGCTTCAAGCCGGCAGCCCACGATTTTGATTTATGCAGCGACGGACGCTTGCTTATCCTATCGCTCGGTCTTCCGCAAGGAACACTGCTGACCAGGAACCTCTGCCTCCGCATGAATGCTCTGGCACAAACCGTCTGCACCCAGATTTTTGTTCAGGGGGCGAGCTTCAGCGAGCCTTCATAGGCTGAGGCGGACGCCGGCGGAGGCGAGGGGGTGGCTGATGGGGGGCGCGAGTTTGAGCAGGGTCAGTTCGCCGCCTTTAATAGCGGGGAAGGCGCACCGCAGCGCTCGGCAAAGGCGCAGGGCGGCGTGTTCGAGCAGGTCGGAGGGTTGCTGCATTTCGGCAACCAGAAGGTCGCACACCTCGGCGTAGTTCACCGTTGCGGCCAGCTCGTCGCTGCCGTCATAGTCAACCTCGAGAACGGCCGATATTTCAAACTCCTGGCCAACGGTTCGCTCCTGGGCCAGTACGCCATGGCGGGCACGAACCCGCAGCGAGTTAATGAGGATTTTCATTCAGAATTCTTCGTCTAAAGGGTTTCGTGGCTCCGGCGCAGGGCGCGGTTCGGAGCGTTTCTTGGCCGCCCGGCGGACCTTTTTCTCTCTTGGAGGCTTGGGGGCAGCCTTCTGCTTGAGCTGAGGCTCGGCAATGGGCACCGGCTCAACGGCGCGCGGTGGCCGCGTCAGAGCAAAAACCAGAGCCAACAGCGCCAGCAAAATGCCGGTGAGCAGCAATCCGAGCCGTTGCTGGCGAGTCATTTTCATATGAAGGGCGACAGCAGAACCAACACTATCAGAACCGGCGCCAGATAGCGAACAATGAGCAACACGGGCCGATAGAGCAGCGAGCGGAACTTGCCGTTGTTGGTCATTTCGTGGAGCAGCAGATTGCGCGGAGCCACCCAACCGACGTAGACACACAGCCCCAGCGACGCTATGGGCAGCATGAAGTCGGCCGTCAGATAGTCAAGGAAATTAAACATATTGCGGCCGCCAACGGTCAGCCACTCCAAATCCGAGAAACTCAGCGAGCAAACGGCGCTCAGCGCTATCAGCGGCAACATCAGCGACCACACGGCGCGGCGGCGCGTCCACCCCAGGCGATCCTGAAGGCAGCGCGTTGCCACTTCGGTGATGCTCACTGTTGAGGTCAGCGCGGCTATGGCCAGCAGCAGGAAAAACAGCGACGACCAAAGCGACGAGGCCGGCAAAAAGGTGAACACCTCCGGAAGGGTTACGAAAACAAGCGTTGTGCCCGCAAGCCCATGGTCCTGAAGGCCAAAGGCCGTAACCGCCGGAAAGACTATTATGCCCATCATAACGGCCACAAGCAAATCGAGCGCCGCAACAATCAGCGACGTGCGCACCAGGCGCGTGCGCGCCGGATAATAGGCCGCGTAGGTAACGAGTATGCCCATGCCGAGGCTGAGCGAGAAAAATGCCTGCCCCAGACCGGCCAGCCAGGTGGTTGCCGTCACCTTCGAAAAGTCAGGCCGCAAAAAGAACTCCACACCGGCCGACGCACCGGGCAGCGACAGCGAAACCACGCAGAAAACGCCCAGCAGCACAAACAGCAGCGGCATCAACACATTGCTCAGCCGCTCAATTCCCTTGCCCACTCCGGCCAGAAGAACGCCCATATTCAACGTGGCCGCAACGATGGTGAACACCATTGGCAGGCGGTCGGTCTGCACATAGTCGTGCATCTTGGAATGAAAATAGCCAACGTCGGCTCCCGAATGAGTCACGCCGCTGAACAGGTCGCCCGACAGGCTCTCCCACAGGTACTCAACCGTCCAGCCCGTAACGACCAGATAGAACACCGCTATGAGCGCCGAAGTCAGAACCGACAGCACGCCCACGGCGGCCCATGACCGGCGCCGGGGGGTTACGCGCGCAAAAGCGCCGATAACGTCGGTGCGGCCCGACCGCCCCAGCGCAAACTCCGCAACCATCACCGGAATGCCCAGCAACAGCACGCAAACTATATAAACCAGCAAAAAGGCCGAACCGCCGTTCTCCTGGGCCACGGCCGGAAAGCGCCATATGTTGCCCAGCCCCACGGCCGAGCCTACCGTTGCGGCAATCAAGCCGATTTTAGAGCGAAATTGAGTAGCATTTGTTGACATAACGTCGGCAAAGATAGCTATTTTTTGCAACTTTCTGAAATTTTCATTAACTTTGCGCCGAAAAACCTGCCTGCTCGAATGGTGAAATGGTAGACACTGGGGACTTAAAATCCCCTGGCCATTGCGGCCGTGCGGGTTCGAGTCCCGCTTCGAGCACTCATCGGGCCGACGCTTGCGCGCCGGCCCGCGTGTTTTTTATGGCGCAAAAAAGATGCCGGCCTTTTGGGGCCGGCATCGCTCCGAGAAACGGAAGGGATATATTAACTTAATTCAACCGTCGGGATTAGTAGTTCCACTGGCAGGCAACCTGCTGAATGTTGTTGGAGCCGACGGTGCGGAAATCGGTGATCTGGTTGTAGCGGCAGTTCACGTAGCGCAGAGCGTCGTCGAAGGTCAGTGAAAGGGTTTGCAGCTGGTTGTTGTTGCAGATAACGCGCTGCAGGAAGTTGAAGTTGTCGAGGTAGAGTTCGGTAAGGTCGTTGTAGGAGCAGTCAACATACTGGAGCTGGGGAGCGGCCGATACCTGCAGTTTGGTCAGGTCATTGTAGGAGCAAACCAGGTCGAGCAGCGAGGGGCAGTCGCGAACCATCAGTGAGGTCATCTGGTTGTCGGAAACCAGCAGGGTGCCGAGCGAAGGAAGACCGCTGCAAATAAAGGTTTTGATGTTGTTGGAATCGAGGTTAATGTTAGCCAGGCTTTCTACGCCAACGAGGGTGAGGCTTTCGAGCTTGTTATAGCCGGCATAGAGGTGCTTCAGGCCGGTGCAGTTGGTAATGTCGAGGTGTTCGATTTTACAGCCCTGGCAGTTAAGGGTTTTGAGCTGGGTGGAGTTGGCAACCGAGAATTCAACGAAGTTGTTGTTGCTGACGTCGAGGGTTTCGAGCAGAGGGGTTGAGGAAACATCCAGGTCGGTCAGGCGGTTGCGGTAGATGTTGAGCTTGGTCAGGCCGGTGCAACCGGTAAGGTCAATCGAGGTGAGCTTGTTGCGGTAGGCATTCACGGTTTTCAGAGCGGCGTCGCCGGCAACGTTTACCGAGGTGAGCGAGTTGCGCGAAACGTCAACACTGGTCAGGGCTTTGAAGTTGGTCACCGCGAAATCGCCGGCGAGCTTTTTGTTGTTCCACTTGATAGCGGTTACGTGGCCGCCTTCGATTGTAAGGCCCTCCCAGCTTGCAGGAGAATTGAGGTCGGTAATTTTCAGCGCTTCGGCGTTGGTTTTAGATTCGTCAGCCGAAGTTTGAGTCAGGAAGGACTTGAGCTGTTTGAATTCGTTTTTGTCGAGATTTTGGGCGTAGGTGGTCATGCTGCCTAGCAGGAGAGCCATCATCAATAATGCCTTTTTCATAATGGTAGTTGAATTGAGTTATAAATTAAGTTTTGTTGTTGTTTTTTCTCGTTTTCGAAAGTAAAACATCGCCGACGGGAAAAAGGTTCGTTCGACCCCAAAAAATTTTTCACTTTTCTCCCGGCCTCTTGTTTTTCCACCATTATTTATGTAACTTTG
>CAZDVP010000042.1:9736-14149 GCA_964508865.1 uncultured Bacteroides sp.
TATGGCTAACCGAAAGATTCTTTGGGTTGATGATGAAATCGACCTGCTCAAACCTCATATATTGTTCCTGAAGTCGAAGGGCTACGACGTCGTTACGGTCAATAACGGCCGCGACTCGCTCGAACTCGCCCAAAAGGAGCTGCCCGACATTATCTTTCTCGACGAAAATATGCCCGGTCTGTCGGGCCTCGAAACCCTCCAGCGCCTCAAGCAGCAGCTGCCCCACACTCCCGTTATCATGATTACCAAAAACGAGGAGGAGAACATCATGGACCAGGCCGTGGGCGCCAACATCGCCGACTATCTTATAAAGCCGGTGAATCCCAACCAGATTCTGCTCACCCTGAAAAAGAATCTTCATGCCGAGCGCCTCGTCAGCGAACAAACCGGCGCCGACTACCGCCAGGAGTTCATGCAGCTTAGCAGCGAAATTGGCCAGTGCCACACGTTTGCCGACTGGCAGCGACTCTATGGCCGGCTGACCTACTGGGAGCTGGAACTGGCCGGCCGCGGAACCAACATGGACGAAATGCTCGAAATGCAGAAGCGCGAGGCCAACGCGGCCTACGCCCGCTTTGTGCGCTCCAGCTATCGCGACTGGCTCGACGGCACCGACCGGCCGCTGATGAGCCCCGACGTGTTCAAGAGCCGCGTTTTCCCGCTCATGGACCAGGGAAAGAAGGTGTTTTTTATTCTTATCGACAATTTCCGCCTCGACCAGTGGCGAACGGTCAGGCCGCTGCTGGGCGAATTTTTCAACGTTGAGGAGGAAACCTACTGCTCTATTCTGCCAACGGCGACCCAATATGCCCGCAATGCCATTTTTTCGGGGCTGATGCCTTCAGACATCGAGCGGATGTTTCCCGACCTCTGGGTCGACGAAGATTCCGAGGAGGGAAAGAACCTCAACGAGTCGCCGCTGATTGCAACGCAGTTTGAGCGTTTTCGCCGCCGGGGAGTCAAGTTCTCATATAATAAGATTAACGACTCGGCCGCCGGCGACCGCCTTATCCGCGAGTTCGCCAATCTGGAAACCAACGACCTGAACGTTATTGTTTTCAACTTCATCGACATGATGAGCCATGCGCGCACCGAGTCGAAAATGATGCGCGAACTCGCCTCGACCAATGCCGCCTATCGCTCGCTGACCGAATCGTGGTTCCGCCATTCGTCGATTATTGATCTGATGCGCAAAATCGCCGACAAGGGCCACACCATTGTGCTGACAACCGACCACGGCACCATAAAGGTCGACAGCCCGGTCAAGGTTGTTGGCGACCGCAACGTAAACACCAACCTGCGCTATAAGCTCGGCAAATCGCTGGGCTACAACCCCAAGCAGGTGTTTGAAATCACCCGGCCCAAAGATTTCGGCCTGCCGGCGCCAAACGTCAGCACCGCCTATATCTTTGCCCAGGGACGCGACTTTTTCGCCTATCCCAACAACTATAACTACTACGTTCAGTACTATACCGACACCTTTCAACACGGCGGCATTTCGCTCGAAGAGATGATTATTCCGCTCATAACCCTCACTCCGCGATGATACCAGCCGACGTTGCCGAACTTCTGCGCCGCGAAGCCGCGCGCATCAACTCGCCCGAATTCATAGCTCTGGACCCGGTGCAGTTTCCGCGCCGCTACTCCGACCAGGCCGACATTGAAATAGTCAGCCTGCTGGCCGCCCACATGGCCTGGGGAAACCGCAAGATGATTTGCCGCGACGTTGAGCGCCTGCTCGCGCAAATGACCCCGAGCCCGGCCGCATGGGTGCGCAACGGCGCCTTCGAGTCGATTCCCGACGACCAAAACATTCACCGCACCTTTTTCGGACGCAACCTCAAGCATATGCTCCGCGGTCTGGAGCTGATTCTGAACCGCTACCCGACCCTCGACGCCTGGGCCGCCACTCTCGACTTGCGCGGCAAACCCGATGCGCCCTGGCTCCTGGCCGAAGCGCTCAACCGCTGCCTGGCCGAGGCCAACGGCGGCCAGGGCGACCCGCGCTGCTTTCCGCTCAACCTGCGCTCAACGGCCCTGAAGCGCCTGAACATGGCGCTGCGCTGGCTGGTGCGCCGCGACGGCATAGTCGACATGGGGCTCTGGCGCTCGCTCGACCCTGCCGACCTCTATGTTCCGCTCGACGTTCACGTCGGCGACACCGCCCGCTCCCTGGGCCTGACCTCGCGCCGGGCCAACGACCGCAAAACCACCTGCGAAATCACCGAAGCCCTGCGCACCCTCAACCCCGACGACCCGGCTCTGTTCGACTTCGCGCTGTTCGGCCTCGGCCTGTCGCAACCCCTCGCCCCTGCCGCCGATGACTGACAGGCCTGAAAAAATATTGCTTTTAGGCGACTACAGTAATTGCCACCGCGCCCTGGCCTCGGGGCTGCGAGCGCTGGGCTGCGACGTAACGGTTGCGTCCAACGGAACCAAATGGATGAACTGCGAGCGCGACATTGACCTGCATCGCCGCCCCGGCAAACTGGGCGGCCTGATGTATGCGCTGAAAATGAGACGCCTGCTGGAAACCCGACTGGCGGGGTTCGACATCGTTGCGGTCCATGACCCGAACTTCTGCGAATTGCAGCCGCAGCGAATCCTGCCGCTGTTCAACCGCCTGCGGCGCAACAACGGCTCGGTGTTCCTGACCGCTATGAGCACCGACCTGGCCTATCTCGACATGGTTGAGGCTCCAGATTCGCCCCTGCGCTATAGCGAATGGTTCGTCGACGGCCAGCCCTCGCGCTGGCATCTGGCCCGGCAGGAGCAGTGGCGCCAATGGCACAACCCGGCTCTCACCACCTACCATAATCACTTTTTTGACCATATCGACGGCGCAGTTTCGGTGCTCTACGAATATCAGCTCGGCATGGAGCGCCGCCTCGGCCCCGAAAAAGCCGCCTATGGCGGCATAGCCATAGAAACCGAGCGCTTCCAGCCGGTGGAGCTGCCCGACCGGCCCGAAAAAATCCGGTTCTTTTTAGGGCGCGACCGCTCGCGCAAACTGATGAAGGGCTCCGATTTGCTCGAAACCGCCGCCCGCCGCGTTGTTGAGCGCCACCCCGACCGCGCCGAACTGGTGATTGTTGAAAACCGGCCCTTCGGTGAATTCATTGAGCTGCTCAAGTCGGCCCATGTGGTTCTGGACCAGATTTATAGCTACACACCCGCCACCACAGCCCTGATGGCCATGGCCTACGGGCTCAACGTTGTCAGCGGCGCCGAACCGGAGTTCTACGACTTTATCGGCGAGCACGCCAACCGCCCGATAATCAACGCGCCCATTGACCCGGAGCCGCTCTTTGCCACTCTGGAGCAGATTGTTCTCAACCCGCAGCAAATCCGCGAGCGCGGCGCCAGGTCGCGCGAGTTCGTGATGAAACATAACGACAGCCGCGTTGTTGCGCGGCGCTTTCTCGATTTCTGGAATGAACGCCGAACTGCCAACCCTTGACTTTGCCGTTGCCACTCATCGCCCCGAAGGGCTGCGCCGCGTGGTTTCGATGATTCTGCCCCCGATGGACGGAGTCAGATACGTTGTTTCCTGGCAATCGCACGCCAACGCGCCGGTGCCCGACGAGTTGCTGGCGCGGCCCGACGTGGTTATTCACCGCTACGACGGCACAGGCCTGTCGAACAACCGCAACAACGCTATCGACCATTGCTCGGCCGACGTTGTTCTTTTTGCCGACGACGACGTTATTTACCAGACCGAAGGAATCACCCGATTGCGACGCATCTTTGCCGAAAACCCCGAGGTCGACTTCGCAACGTTCCGCAGCAACCATGGCTCCCTTTCGCGCTTTCCGACCCAATCGGTCAGGTTGACGCGCCGGCTGCCCAAGGGCTACTCGGTGGCCTCGTTTGAAATCGCATTCCGCCGCAGCAGCTGCCCCTATCCCCACTGCTGCCCCGAAATGGGCTTAGGGGCGCCCAAGCTCCATGGCGGCGAAGATGAGCTGTTTCTGCTCAGCGCAATCAGGCGCGGCTATAACTGCCGCTTCTTTCCGGTTACCCTCGGCTCCCACCCCCACGAATCGACCGGCAACAAAGCGCACATGACCTCCGGCAACCTACTGGCCTTCGGCTGCGTGACAGCATTGCTCTACCCCTGGTCGGCCATTTTGCGCATACCGCTGAAAGCCTGGCGTCTGGCCCGCGCCCGCCAGGCCTCGCTGCCGGTTGCGCTGCTGCGCCTGACCCAGGGCGCACTCATGGCCCCGGCGCTTCGCCGCCGCAACCCCTCCACCCTCTGGTAGTTTCCCGGGGTGGAAGAGCCGCGGCGGCTCGCTAAGGCCCCGACTCATAATTTAGCAGCCTGCTGAGGGCGGCTCTGGGCGAGGGATTTTCGCGAGCTGAAGAGGGAGCTTAGCGAGCTAAGTGACCGATGAGGCTTGGCGAAAATCA
>CAZDVP010000043.1:0-14070 GCA_964508865.1 uncultured Bacteroides sp.
ACATTCTCACCAAAAAGACCACCAAGCAGAAACGTAACCTCACCCACACCGGAACCGTTGCCGCATGCGACGAAAAGAGCGTTAAAAAACTCCTTGGCCTCAAATAATCCTGATAGCATTTAGAGTTAATCAACCCATTTTTCTAACCGGACGGCTCAGCCGGTAAGTGCCTTGTTGCAAGGCCGCTGACGTCCAACTAACACAAAAGCATTAAACCATGCCCAGATCAGTGAACCACGTCGCTTCACGCGAACGTCGCAAGAAAATTCTGAAACTCACCCGTGGCTACTACGGCGCCCGCAAAAACGTTTGGACCGTTGCCAAAAACACTTGGGAAAAAGGTCTGACTTACGCCTACCGCGACCGCAAAGACAAAAAACACAACTTCCGCGCACTCTGGATTCAGCGCATCAACGCCGCCGCCCGCGCCGAAGAACTCTCCTACTCCAAGCTCATGGGTCTCATCCATAAAGCCGGCATCGAAATCAACCGCAAAGTCCTCGCTGACCTTGCCCTCAACAACCCCGCCGCCTTCAAAGCCGTTTGCGACAAAGTCAAAAACGCCTAACCCCTCCCCATCCGTCACCCCCAAAGGTCCGATTGGCTCCGCCAACCGGACCTTTCCTTTTTCCGCCATCTTTGTCGCGAATGCCGAGGGCGAGACGCCCTCGTTCCCGAGGGATTAGGCCCGCGAAGCGGGTCGTTGGAATGGTAGCGTCGGGCCTCGGCCCGACGTTTTCCGTCGTCGCCGTTATATACCTCCCCTCCCCACCGCGCGCCGACGGCACGCGGTGGGGAGGGGTTGGGGGTGGAGCCCGCATCCTCCCGTGTGGCCAAGGCCACACGCTACCTCTCTGCCGACCTGCTCCGCAGGCCTTTGTCAAAGAACGGACGCCGGGAGTGAAGGCGTCTCGCCTTCACATCTTTGTCGCGGAGAGGGCTTTAACAAAGTTTGACTAATTGGGGGTAATTTGTTAAGTGCCTCGTGATGAAGCGCGCTTCTTTTTTTGTTGCCATGCAATACAATAAATCGCCCCGGGGCGCCGTTTAGGTTATATATGGTACGCAAAATCTCATTCGCAATCATTCTGATGCTCGGTGCCTGCATGGGCGCCGCCGCGTCTGACTATACCGAAGCCAGCCGCTACAACCCGCTGCAAACCGGCGTGAACTCGCTCGACATTGTGCCCGACGCGCGCGGCGCCTCGATGGGCGACCTGGGCGTTGCCTCCGACCCCGACTGCAATTCGCAGTTCTGGAATCCGTCGAAATATGCCTTTGCCTACTCCTCGGCGGGCGTTTCGCTCAGCTATACCCCCTGGCTCCGCAAACTGGTCAACGACATTTTTCTGGCCAACGTTGCCGGCTACTGGAAAATCGGCTCTGGCGACAATCAGGCCCTGTCGGCCTCGCTGCGCTATTTTTCGCTGGGCGAGGTAACCTCGGGCGGCGGCGAGAGCGGCGGCGCGCTGATGACGCTCAACCCCTACGAAATGGCGTTCGATCTGGGTTATAGCCGCAAACTGTCGGAAAAATTCTCGATGGGCGTTGCGTTCCGCTATATCTATTCCGACCTCGGATTCCCCGAAAGCGACTCGGAGCAGCAAACCGTAGGCGCCAGCGCCTTTGCGGCCGACATTGGCGGCTACTACACCACCTTCCCCATGATTGGCCGCAATGAATGCCAGTGGAGCTTCGGCTTCAACCTGTCGAACATCGGCTCGAAGGTCAACTACGACCATGGCGCCAACCCGGCCTTCCTGCCCGCCCAGCTGCGCCTGGGAACCGCCTTCACCTTCCCGCTGGCCGACTACCATTTGCTGTCGCTAAACCTCGACGTGTCGAAAATTCTGGTGCCCACCATGCCGCGCGAAAACGACTACGACATGAACGTGCCCACCGAGCAGCAGCAATATCTCGACGACCTGGAATCATGGAAAAACATGTCGTCAATCTCCGGCATCTTCAAGAGCTTCCACGACGGCGACGCCAAGGAGGAACTCGAAGAAATCCGCTTCAGCCTTGGCGCCGAATACTCCTATAACGACCAGTTCTTTGTGCGCGCCGGCTATTTCTACGAACACCCCAACAAGGGCAACCGCCAGTATCTGAGCTTCGGCGCCGGATTCGCGCTCAAGGTGGTGCGCCTCGACGCCGCCTATATGGTCGCCACCGCCGCTTCGTCGCCGCTCGACCAGACGCTGCGCTTTTCGCTGACGTTCGACATGGACGGCCTTAAAGACCTCTTCAAAAAACGATGAACATTCGCATTGGCAACGGCTTCGACGTTCACCGCTTCGCCCCGGAGCGCAAGCTGATTCTCTGCGGGGTTGAGATTCCCTATAGCGAAGGGCTGCTCGGCCACTCCGACGCCGACGTTGCCCTTCATGCCCTTTGCGACGCCATATTGGGAGCCGCCGCCCTGCGCGACATCGGCTACCACTTTCCCGACACCGACCCCGCCTATGCCGGAGCCGACTCGCGGCGACTGCTCCGCCGCGTTGTTGAACTCGTGGCCGACAAAGGCTACCAAGTGGGCAACGTCGACATCACAATCATAGCCCAGGCGCCCAAGCTGCTGCCCCACATCGAGCAGATGCGCGCCAACGTTGCCGCCGACCTGGGCGTAGACCTCGACTGCGTCAGCGTCAAGGCCACCACCACCGAACGCCTCGGCTTCACCGGCCGCCGCGAAGGCATCGCCGCCCAAGCCTCCGCCCTCCTCCAAAAATAATTTTTCGGAAGGCATCGATTTTCAATTTTTTTTTGTAACTTTGAGGGTTCAAAACTCAAACATGCAAACCTATGGCACGACCGATTAAAGAAACTCCCGAACTTTCGGGAAAAGATGCAGCCAGATTCGAAATTCTGATCTCGGCTCCGGCTCCCGCGTCCGACCAGGAGAAAGAACGTGCTCGCAAAGCCTACGAATTGATGAAATCCATCAGTAACTTCCAATGGTAACTCCAATGGATTTTGCAAAGCTACGCCAATTTCAACTAACGTCGGCCACCGACATTAAATCCTTTCAATGCTCAGACCGGGATCTCACTGAGTTCCTCTATGATGATGCAAAACATTTTCAAACTGAACTGATGGCGGTAACATATCTGCTTGAACACATGGAGCAAAACAAAACCGCCGCCTATTTCAGTTTGCTGGCCGACAAAATCACCTTTAGCTCAGACAATAAAGGCATCTGGAATAAACTGAACCGGGCAATTCCAAACGCCAAAAGGCGCAAAAGCTATCCGGCAGTAAAAATCGGCCGTCTGGCCGTTCATCAAGACTACTCCGGCCAGGGCCTCGGAACCCTGATTATCGACAACATCAAATATGCCTTTTCAAAAGTGATGCGCATTGGATGCCGATTCATAACGGTCGATGCGCTTCAATCGGCAGTGCCCTTCTATTTGCGCAACGGCTTTCAGTTCATGACCGAAACCGATGCCGACGATAACACCCGCCTGATGTTCTACGACCTGAAAAAATTCAACTGATTTTCATAGCTCGCACCGCCCGTTCAGCCCCCCGGACCGATTAAACTGTTGGAGGTTCGGGAAATTTTTTGTAACTTTGCGGCGGTATGCGAAAGCGCGAATTCATCACACCGACGCTTTGGGCGTTTATCGTACTGCTGATCTGCTCGGCAGCACCCGCCCGCGCGCAAGTTGAATTCGGCCGCGAAACGGGCGAAAAAACAGTGTTCGTGCCCAAAGGCCAATGGATTGCCGGCGTGAGCATCAGCTACTCCACCGAACGCGTTGATAACTACACCTTTCTTATCGTTGAACGCCTCAAAGGCAACGGCTACACCTTCAAGGTCAGCCCGATGGCAATGTATGCCTTCGCCAACGACCTGGCCGCCGGCGGCCGCTTCAGCTACTCGCGCTCGCTGGTGAAGTTAGACAATGCCTCCCTGGTGCTCGGTTCCGATCTGGGCTACGACGTTGACCACCTATATTCACTGTCGCATAACTACGGCGGCACTGCCCTGTTTCGCAACTACATAGCCCTGGGCGGCAGCTCGCGCTTCGGACTCATCGCCGAACTGCAGCTGGGCCTGTCGGGCGCGCAGAGCAAACTTGCAACCGGCACTGGCCGCAGCCTCAGCGGCACCTACTCGCGCACAATCAACTGCAACATCGGCGTCACCCCGGGCATGGCCATGTTCCTGAGCAACTATTCGGCCATTGAGGTCAACATCGGTGTGCTCGGCTTCACGTTTTCCGACGTTAAGATGACCACCGACCAAATCTACGTTGCCAACCTCAAGCGCCGCAGCGCCAACTTCAATATCAACCTGTTTTCCATAACGTTCGGAACCGTTTTCTATATCTGATGAACCAGGCGTTGAAAAATATTCTGCTCGTTTGCGCAATGGCGCTCGGCATGGCCGGCAGCATCAGGGCCGACGACTCGGTTTATTGGCCGGCGCTGGAATTCACGCGTCATCAGTTGGCCGGCATTCCGACCGGAGAGCCCGCGCCGCTCAACGAGGACCTGGTCATTGTCGACGGCGACACCATTCCCATCTACTTGCCCTCGCGCAACCTGAGCCGCTACGACCGCGGGCTGCGCAGTTTCCTGTTCGTGCCCAAGGGCCGCTGGGAGTTCGGCCTCACCGCCAGCTGGGGCGAACTCAACACCGAGGACATTGAGCTGCTGCAGATGCTCACCGACCTGAACTTCAAGGGCAACATGTATGCCATCCGCCCGTCGATTCACTATTTCTTCCGCCACAACCAGAGCGTGGGCATGAAAATCGTCTATTCCCACGCCCATGCCTCGCTCAACGGCCTGGGAGTCGACATCGACGACGACATGAACTTCCACCTCTCCGGCGTGGAATACGGCTCGTCGACCTACGCCGGCTCAATCTGCTATCGCAACTACGTTGGCCTCGACCGCAAGGGACGCTTTGCGGTGTTCAACGAAGCCGACCTGAGCTTCACAACCGGTTCGAGCGACTTTTCGCGCCTCTACAACGAAGAGCCCCGTCAAACCCACACCCGCATCAACGAAATCGCCCTGAACTTCAGCCCCGGCATGTGTGTCTACATCATGGAGAACGTGAACTTCAACCTGTCGTTCGGCGTGTTCGGCCTGAAATTCAAGCGCGAACACCAAACCACCAACGGCATCGACGAAGGCACCCACACCAGCTCGGGCGCCAACTTCAGGTTAAATATTTTCAACATAAACTTCGGCATTGGTGTCAATATTTAAACATATTCTCATTGGCGCGGCAGTTGCCGTAGGGCTCGGAGGGTGCATCAAAAACGACCTCCCCTACCCTCAGATTGCCTGCAACATAACCGACTTTATGGTCGACGGCCAGAGCGCCCCCGCGGTGATTGACCCCCAGACGCGCACCGTAACCCTGACCATGAGCGAACTGGCCGACCTGCAGAGCGTTGACCTGCTCAGCTACACCGTGGAACCCGAAGGATGCACCGTTGAAGGCCTCGGCCGCACACTCAACCTCATCCGCCCGGTCTATGCAACGCTGAGCCTCTATCAGGACTACGTCTGGACCATTCGCGCCAACCAGACCATTGAGCGCTACATAACCGTTGAACCGCAAATGGGCGAACCGGTTATCGACGCCCCCGGCCGCCGCGTGATAGTCTACGTTCCCAAAGGCACCGACCTGAAAAAACTGACCGTCACCTCGCTCAAACTCGCCAGCCCGGCAGCCACTGTCACCCCCGACATCGTTGGCAAACCCACCGACTTCTCCTCGCCCGTTGAGCTGGTGGTCACCGACTTCGGCCGCCAGAGCCTCTGGACCTTATATGCCGAAACGGTCGACGCAACCGTTACGCTCACCGGCGTCGACGCCTGGACGCGCGTTGTCTGGCTGACCGCCTCGGTTGCCGACGATAGCGACTCCGGCTTCGAATATCGCCTGCAAGGCTCCACCGACTGGATTCGCGTCGGCGAAATCACCAAATCGGCCGGCATAATCACCGCGCGCGTGGCCCACCTGTCGCCCTCAACGACCTACGAAGTCCGTGCCTTCTGCGGCAAGGACGCCAGCGCCCCCCGGCAGTTCACAACCGGCACCGAAGCCCAGCTGCCCAACTCAACGTTCGACCTCTGGTGGAAAGACGGCAAAGTCTGGAACCCCTGGGGCGAAGGCCAGACTCCCTTCTGGGACACAGGCAACAAAGGCGCCGCCACCCTGGGCGAATCAAACTCGCAGCCAACGGCCGAAACCCAGTCAGGAACCGGCTATGCCGCCCAGCTCAAATGTGAATTCAAAGGCATTGGCGCTCTGGGCAAAATCGCCGCCGGCAATATCTTTACGGGTGTCTACGTGCGCACCGACGGAACTAACGGCATCCTCAACTTCGGCCGCCAGTTCTCCGAGCGCCCCACCCGCCTGCGCGCAATGTTTAAATACAAAAACGCCCCCATAACCCACGTTGGCTCCGACCCGCGCTTTGCCGACTGGAAAGGCCGGCCCGACACCGCCCAGGTATTCATTGCCCTGACCGACTGGGCCGAACCGCTCGAAATCCGAACCAACCCCAAGAATCAGCAACTCTTCAACCCCGCCGACCCCGCGATTATTGCCTACGGCCAGCTATCCATGGGCAGCAGCGTCGACGACTGGACCCCGCTGAGCATCGACCTCAACTACCGCTCAACCTCGCGGGTGCCGAAATATATCCTCGTTGTCTGCACAACGTCGAAATATGGCGACTTCTTCGTGGGCGGCAACGGCGGAGTGCTGACAATCGACGACCTCACCCTCGAATATGACTACTGAACAACAGTTTGACGCCGTTATGGCGCAATGCCGCGCCCTCTTCGCCAAGAAGCTCCACGACTACCGCCCCGCATGGCGCATTCTGCGCCCCGAATCGCTAACCGACCAGATTTTCATCAAGGCCAAGCGCATTCGCGAGCTCCAGACCCTGGGCGGCGAAAACGCCTCGGCTGTTGGCGAGGGCATCGTTCCGGAGTTTATCGGCATCATCAACTACGGCATCATCGGCCTGATTCAGCTGGAGTTAGGCCCCACGTTCACTCTCGACATAGACGAAACCGAAGCCCTGAAGCTCTACGACGCCAACACCCGTAAAATCCGCTCGCTGCTCATGGCCAAAAACCATGACTACGGCGAAGCCTGGCGCGACATGCGCGTCAGCTCCTATGTTGACCTGATTCTGATGAAAATTCTCCGCACCAAGCAAATCGAAGACCTCCGCGGCCAAACCCTGGTCAGCGAGGGCATCGACGCCAACTATATGGACATGGTCAACTACTCCGTTTTCGCACTCATAAAGCTGACGCTGTGAAACTTGCGGTTTGGCTTTCGCGCCTGCTGCTCGGCGCGGTGTTCATTATCAGCGGCGTCAGCAAAATGGTTGACCCGCTCGGCTTTTCAATCAAGATTTCGGCCTACCTGGCCGCATGGAACCTCGATGAGGTCTTTGCGCCGGGCCTGATTCTGATTGGCGGCTGCGCGCTGTCGACCTTCGAATTCGTTGTTGGCGTTCTGCTGGCCACCGGCGGCTTGCGCCGCGCCGCACCCTGGGGCGCGCTGCTGCTCATGTGCTTCATGCTCCCGCTAACGGCCTACATAGCCCTGGCCAACCCCGTCGACGACTGCGGCTGCTTCGGCGACTTCCTCATTATCAGCAACTGGGCAACGTTTGCCAAAAACATCCTGCTGACCGCCCTGGCCCTCTTTCTGGTGCGCTACAACCGGCGCGCCAAACCGCTCATCGCCCCCTGGATTCAGTGGGTCGAAATCGCCGTCGCCATTCTCTACATGATTATCCTGGCCATTATCGGCTACCACGAGCAGCCGCTGCTCGACTTCCGCGCCTATCCGGTCGGCGAGCCCCTGACGGCCACCGACGACGCCGAGGCGCTCTACGTCTACACCCGCAACGGCACCGAGCAGACCTTCAGCGACTCCGATCTGCCCGACGACGACTCCGGCTGGGAATTTCTCGAAGTCCGAACCGTCAAACCCGCCTCCAACAAGCTCCTGACGCTGCTCGACCCCGCAACCGGCCTCGACGTGACCGACTCGGTGCTCGCCCCCTCGCCCGGCAAAATGCTTCTGCTCCTCCCCTACCCCTCCGAGGCCGGAGCCGCCGGCAGCTTCACCGCCAACGAACTCCAGGCCGCCATGGAGCGCACCTACGGCCCCGGCTCTTTCGTTGCCATAACCATTGCCGACTCCGCCGCAGTTAGCCGCGCGCTCGATGTCATGATGGCAACATATCCGGTCTACTATGCTGACCAAAAAGCCATTATGGCAGTTGCCCGCGGAGCTATGGCGGTCATTTACCTGCGCGACGGCATAGTTGCCTGGAAGCGCACCCTCAGCTCGATTAACCTCGACCTGCTCCAGACCGGCGACCCCGCCGAAGTCTATGCAACCAACGGACCCAAATGGTTCCGACGCCTCACCGCAGCCTACCTTGCGGCCAACCTGGCCATTTATTTGCTCGGGTTGCTTCCGCGCCTGTTTCGCCTCAAACGCCGGCGCCGGGCCGGCGAGACGAAAAAATCGGCCTGAAATGCCGCAACATACCGATTTTTTTCGTAACTTTGAGGGCAAAAATCTATCATTATCATGCAAAAAATACTCCGAGTTGCGGTTCTGGCCGCCTTGCTGGCGTGTTTTATGCCCCTAAGCGCCGGCAATAACTTGAATATAATCAACATCATAGACAACGACGGCAGCTGCGAGCAACTCGCCCTCCACGAAAAGCTCGACATGCAGCTCAGCGCCGACGGCGCCCTGCTGCTGGTTCACCCCGAAATCACAGTTGAATACCCCCTTAGCGAACTCAGCCACATGGAATTCGCCAACGCCGACGACCCCGGGCTCTACAACGGCGACCACCAGGCCGCTATCGATGCCCCCGAGGCGCCCGCACGCCGCATAACCATCACCCCCGACTTCATCAGCGGCGCCGACAACGAAGACATTGCCGCCTTCGACCTCCAGGGCCGCCGGGTTGCCTCCGCCAAGGGCTCGCTCCGCCTGGCTGACCTGCCCGCCGGCGGGGTCTATATTGTTCGCATCGGTTCAACCTCTCTGAAAATCAAACGATGAAACTCCGCATTCTCCTTGCTGCCGCGGCTCTGGCTGCCGCAGCCTTCGGCGCTCAGGCCCAGGAACCATACCTCCACATTTTCTCAACCGACACCATAACGGTGAAGGAATACAACGACTATGGCGGCTACCGCGAAAAATATCTCGGCATTTTCAACTCCATAGCCATGGACCAGATCGACTCGGTGCGCTTCATCAAGTCGAAAAACGAGTTCAACCGCATGGCCGTGCGCTACACCACCCCCGAAGGCAAGTCCGTGCGCCAGCTCTCGTTCATCGAAAAAGTCCGCAAGCTAACCGTAGGCGCCAACCCCGCCACCTTCCGCTTCACCATTCCCTCCGACCCTACTCTCAAGGAAGTTAAGTCGAAAGTCGACTACCTCGACGCCGACTTTCAGCTCGAGGGCTTCGGCGTTTACGACGATTTCACCGGAACCGCCAAAATTCGCGGCCGCGGCAACTCAACCTGGAACATGGCCAAAAAAGCCTACCGCATCAAACTTCCCGAAAAAACCAAGCTCTGCGGCTTCCGCAAGGCCAAAAACTACGTTCTGCTGGCCAACCACATCGACCTGTCGCTGATGCGCAACGAAGTTGCCGCCCTGGCGACCCAGCTGGTTGAAATGCCCTATCCGACCCACGCAAAGCCGGTCAACGTTTATTTCAACAACGAATACAAAGGCTCCTACATGCTCATGGAAAAAGTGGGCATCAACAACGGCTCCGTCAATATTCCCGCCGCCCAGGAAGCCGAATCAATCATGTTTGAGCTCGACGTTAACTTCGACGAAGAGCTCCGCACAATGAGCCCGGCTTTCCACTTGCCGCTCATGCTCAAGGACCCCGACGCGCCGGCCGACCCCACCGAAGCCAAACAGTGGTTCAATGATTGGGCAAACGACTTCTTCGAAATGGAAAAGGCCGTTGCCGCAGGCAAAAACATCGGCGACTACATCGACTATCAGACCCTGGCCAAATTCCTCGTTGTCTATAACCTGACGGCCAACCAGGAACTCTGCCACCCCAAAAGCGTTTACCTCTACAAAACCCGCGGAGGCAAATATCAGTTCGGCCCCTGCTGGGACTTCGACTGGGCCTTCGGCTATCAGCCCACCTATAAGGCGCAGACCGGCTCCTCGCTTTCGCAGGAAGAGGGCCAGAAACTCATCGACGAAGCCAAGCAGGCCCTCATCAATCAATATGGCAGCCTCGAACGGGCGCAATATCAGTCAATCTGGTTCAACAACGCAAGCCTCTTCTACCTCGGCGGCGATGACTTCATGACCTACAGCAGCAACGGCTGGGCCGTTTGGCCCTGGGGCTCGGTTGAATATGAACCGACCTATAATAACTACCTGCTCGGCGTTGGCAAAAACACCGGCAACGCAGCCAACGAATTCTTTGGCCGTGTTGGCAACGGCGGCGAGTTCTTCCTCTCCATCGTAATGGACAACCCCGAGTTCATGGCCGCCTACAAGGAGGCATGGGCCACGTTCTACTCCAAAATCGACCTGTTCTGGGCCGCTTTCGACGAATATGTCCGCGAACTCGAGCCCTCGGCCGAAATGAACCACACGGTCTGGACCTACGACTACACCTCGGCCCCCGACAAAGAACTCGACCACCTGGTCGACAAAACCTATGTCGGTGCAATAGCCGTTTTGCGCGAATGGCTCAAACGCCGAATCGAGTTCATCGCCGACCCGGCCAAGAACTATGGTCTCTACGACCCCTCAACAACCTATCAACGCGGAAAACTCTCAACCAAATATGAATAACTCTGCATCACGCATATCGCTCCTGCTGCTGGCCGCGGCGGCCGCTTTCGCTCCGGCCCGCGCCGACGGCTATCTCGACCGCTCATCGTGGAAATGGTCGGCCTCGTCGATTTGTCAACCCGACGGCGGCGACATCACCGGCCTCAGCGGCCTCTACGACGGCAACACCGCAACCTGCTGGCACTCAAACTGGCATGCCGCCGACGGCTCGGCCGAACGAACCAACCCCCACTGGATTATGATTGACCGCGGCTCGGACCGCACCGAGTTCAGCGCAATTTCCTATCTGCCCCGCCAGCTCAACGCCAACCAGGCCTGTACATCCTATTGCATCTATCTGGCCGACAAAGATTTGAGCAGCACCCCCTCGACCTCCATTTCCGACATCATCAAGGCTCTGGGCAATCCCGACGTGTCCGGAACCTGGGAGGGCACAACCGAAGAAAAAATCGCCCAGCTCGAAAAACCCACCAGCGCGCGCTATATTCTGTTCGTCAACGTTGAATCGGCCAACTCAAGCTCAGCAGCCTGCGCCGAGTTCAACCTCATCGGCAACGGAGGCGGCGGCCCCTCAACAACCGACTATAACGCCATACGCATCTCGCCCAAACGCGCCGGCCTGGGCACTCACCACATTGCCATTCAGGGCGATGCCCTCACTTTTTCAATGAACCAGGGCTGGCTCCGCATGAGCAACACCGACATCACTGTTGAATACGACCTGGCCGACGTCAGGGACTTTAAGTTCGAGCACTATGACTTCGAAACCGACCAAGCCTACGTCGGCAACAAAAAAGACGTTCTGACCTCCACTTTCGGTCTGGGAGTCCTCCCCGCCCAGGGCGAGGTTGAAACCCTCGGCAACATAACCATCGTGCCCCCGTCGGCAGTGCGCTTCAACGCCGAAGTCGAAACCCCGGTCAGCCTGACCTTCAACGGCGCCGAAATCGCCTCGTTCACCGCCGGCGCGCTCGACACCCTGCGCCTCGACAGCGACTCGTTCCTGCTTCCGGTCGATGAACTCACCGAACCGGGCAGCTATGAGCTCAACATTCCGGCCGCAATGATGATTATTGCCAACGGCTCCCGCTCCAACGCCTTCCGGGCAAAATGGACCGTCAAGACCCAAGATGGCATCTCCGCTCCCGCAGCCGCCGAATCGGCTCTGACCCTCGCCCGCCTGGGCGGCACTTTGACCATTGGCGGCATTCAGGGCGCCGGGCTCATCTACCTCATTGACCTTCAGGGACGCACCGCCGCTTCGGCCCGCGTCGGCTCCAACGGCAATGCGGCCTTCAACGTGGCCGCCCTCCCCGCCGGAGTCTACCTGCTCAACGTTAACAACACAACCCTTAAAATCACCCTCTGATGCTTCGCAAACTCCTCGCCACGCTGGCAATCACCATAGCCTCGCTCTCGGCTTCGGCCCAGGATCCGTGGCTCCACATCTACTATCCCAACGGCTCTGACTATCAAGCCTTCGACATGAACGAAGTGCTCGACATAACCTTCGACGAAACCACCGGCACGATGACCATCAACGGTGTCAACGGCGTGTCGAAAGCCTACGCCAAGTCGCTCGAAAGTTTCGAAATCAACCCCAACGTCGCCGCCCTCTATATTGAAACCGACGATGACTCCCTGACCGAAATCCTTTCGAAAGAGGTCTACGAAGAGGCAACCATAACCTTTTGCGGACGCGGCCTGCAGCCCGACTATGTCGAACGGGTGAAAATCCGCGGTCGCGGCAACTCGACCTGGGGCTACTCCAAGAAACCCTATCGCCTCAAATTCAGCGAAAAGCAGCGCATCCTTCTCCCCAAAAAGGCCAAGAACTTTGCCCTGCTCGCAAACTATATCGACCCCTCGATGATGCGCAACTTCGTTGCCTTCAAGTTCGGCGAACTCATCGGAATGCCCTGGATTAACCATTGCGAACCGATCGACGTTTACTTCAACGGAATCTACAAAGGCTCCTACATGATAACCGAAAAAGTCGGCTTCAACAATGGCTCCGTAAACCTCAAGGCCACCGACGAACCGAACTCCATCATGCTCGAGCTCGACACCTACCCCACCGGCACCGACGACATCAGCTTCGAGTCGAACTACTACGACGGCGACTACGGCTACTACTTCCCCGTGACCGTCAAGGACCCCGACGCGCCCACCGACCCCGCCGAAAAAGAAACCTGGCTCAACGGCTGGATTGCCGATTTCGACCGTTTCATGGAAGTGGTCGACAACGGCGACGAAGACGCCATTTTCCAGGCCTGCGACCTCGAAAGCCTGGTGCGCTACATAATGGTGTTCAACATTTGCTGCAACCAGGAAATCGACCACCCCAAGAGCGTTTACCTCTACAAAACCCGCGGCGGAAAATGGAACTTCGGCCCCTGCTGGGACTTTGACTGGGCCTTCGGCTACTCGCCAACCTACTCCAAAGGCAACAACGGCTGGTGGGGCCCCCACTACGAAAGCTACGAAAACCCCCTGCTCGGTCTGGGCGGCAACGGCGACCGCATCGACGGCCATGCCGGAGTGTTCTTCTATAAACTCTGCCGCACCGATGCCTTCCAGAAGCGCTATCAGGAAATCTGGGATAACTTCTACAACAACCAGATCAACCAGTTCTGGGACGAATTCGACGCCTACGCCGAGCGCCTGCGTCCGTCGGCCAACCTCCAGGGCCTCACCCGCGCGCAATATCAGAAGTTCGACGCCAACGTCGACGAGCTCCGCATGTGGGTCGCCAACCGCATCGAGTTCATCAACTCCGACTCGAACCACGGCCTCTGGGAGGACAACACCTTCCGCAACTTCTGACCTGAAATTGCGCAGTTCGGAAAAATTACGTAACTTTGCGCCTTCAAATAGGATATTAACTGAACCCAACAATGCAGAAAATCAGAAACATTGCCATTATTGCCCACGTTGACCACGGCAAAACAACCGTTGTTGACAAAATGCTGATGGCCGGCCACCTCTTTCGCGACAATCAGGAAACCGGAGAACTCATTCTCGACAACAACGACCTTGAACGCGAACGAGGAATAACCATTCTCTCCAAAAATGTTTCGATTGACTATAAAGGCTACAAAATCAACATCATCGACACCCCCGGACACGCCGACTTCGGCGGCGAGGTGGAGCGCGTGCTCAACATGGCCGACGGCTGCCTGCTGCTCGTCGACGCTTTCGAGG
>CAZDVP010000044.1:0-14008 GCA_964508865.1 uncultured Bacteroides sp.
TGAATCATCGTTGCCGACTTGTTGGCAACGATGATTGCTATTCCCGACATGGTCAGGCTGAACAGCACTGCGCCGAAGTAGATGGTCAGCAGGTTGCCCGCCGGGGTGAGCCCATAAACAGCCCGGCTGATGGCCATGCCGATAGTCATTATCAGCAGCCCGACGAGCCAGAAGGGAATCAGCTTCGACAGCACGAAGGTCAGTCGCCCGACAGGAGTTACGTTCATGGCCTCGATAGTGCCGGTTTCCTTTTCGCCGACCAGATTCAGAGCCGGCATGAATCCGCACATCATTATCAGCAGAATGGTCATCAGCGCCGGGAGCATATAGGTCCTGAAATCCAGGGTTGGGTTAAACAGGTTCATTATGCTTACCTTTTCAGCGGTTCCGGGTGCAACGGTGGCGACAACAGATTGCATAACGTATTGAGCGCCAAGCATGCCTTTGGTGGCGTTAACGCCGTTGGCCTCGATGTCGAGGCGCTTGAGCGAGCGCTCGAAGTCGCGCGGAATGGTCAGCACAACGTCGGCGTCGCCATTCTCAACGTTCATCAGCGCCGATGAGTGCGAGTCGCCCACGCTCAGAACCTTCAGGTTAGCCGATGCGTCGATGTCGGAGATGATGCGGCGCGAAAGTTGCGAGTGGTCGTTGTCGACAATGGTCACATTCACGTTCTTGACATCCATGTTCGTTGCCAGAGGAATCACCAGCATGACCATTATGGGGAGCATCAGGGTTATTCGCGGAATCAGCGGGTAGCGCGTCAGAATTATAAATTCCTTGCGCAGAAGGGCACGGAGAACTTTCATTTTTTGAACTTGCGGATTGCAACGGTTAGAATTACTGCGGTCATTGCGAGCATAATCATGATTTCGCTGACCACCCGGCTCAGCGGCAGCTGCTGAATCATCAGTTTGCGCGTGGCGGCTATATACCAGCGTGCCGGAATTATGGTTGATATGGCCTGCAGAGCCCGGGGCATATTGTCAATGGGATATATCATTCCCGAAAGCATCAGAATGGGCATCATCAGAACCATGGCCGAAATCATCAGCGCTACCATGCGGCTGTTGGTCAGAGTTGAAATCAGCAGCCCTAACGATAGCGACAGAACTATGTAGACCAGCGACAGCAGAATCACACCCCACACCGACGAGCTCAGCGGCAGCTGCAGAACCGAATAGCCCAGAGTCAGGATAATGGCCAGGATGATGCAGGAAATGATGAAATAGGGAATCAGCTTGCCGAATATAATCGTGTGCGGTTTCACGGGCGAAACCAGCAGCAGATTCATGGTTCCGGTTTCCTTTTCGCCAACGATTGAAACCGAGGTCATCATTGCGCAGACAAGAATAAAAATTGAGCCCATGATGCCCGGAACGAAGTTGTAGGCGCTGAGCATTTGCGGATTATAGAGCGTGCGCATTTCAACCGGCGCCTGCGCGGCGGGATTCATTGCGCTGCGCAGGTAAACCGTGGCCGATTGGGCTATTGTGGGATTCGAGGCGTCAACAATGATTTGCGAGCTGCCATTATCGGCAATCACCAGGGCTGCATCAATTTCGCCGCGACGAAGCAGCGGTTCGATTTCCGGCTGGGTAATCGAGCCTTCGAAGCGGATATACTCGTTGTTGGATAGTCGCTGTATAACCTGGCGGGTTTCGTCTGTGGGGCGTTCAATGGCCGTTGCGACCCTTATCTGTTTCACCTCCGTTGATATGGCGAAACCAAACAGCAGCAACAGCATCATCGGAATTAAAATGATGATGGCGGCGGTGCGGCGGTCGCGCAGAATCTGAAGCGATTCCTTTTTGATTATGGCGGTCAGGGTGTTCATTCGGAGCGTAGGGCTGATGAGGCAACAATGCGGAAAACTTCGTCGAAGGTCTGTGCATTGTAGCGTTGTTTGAGTGCTTCGGGGGTGTCGAGCGCGGCGATTTTTCCGTCGACCATAATCGTTACGCGGTTGCAAAATTCGGCTTCATCGAGATAGTGCGTGGTAACGAACACCGTCATCCCCTCCTCGGCGGCCTGATAGATTATTTCCCAGAACTTGCGGCGCGCGGCGGGGTCGACACCGCCGGTCGGCTCGTCGAGGAAAACCAGTTTTGGTTGGTGGATAGTGGCAGCCGCGAAGGCGAGTTTCTGGCGCCACCCGGTGGGTATGTCCTTGACCGGCGTGTTGGCCATTGAGTGCATGTCGAGGCTGGTGTAGATTTCGTTGGCGCGCTGCTCGAATTGTTTGGAGTTGAGGCCGTAGATTGTTGCAAAGAGTTGCAGGTTTTCGTTGACTGTCATTTCGTTATAGAGCGAAAACCGTTGGCTCATATAGCCGATGTTGCGTTTGATTTCTTCGGGCTGAGTGTTGATGTCGAAGCCTATAATCTTTCCGCTTCCCGAGGTCGGGCGGCTCAGTCCGCATAGCATTCTCATCGCCGTTGTCTTGCCGGCGCCGTTGGCCCCGAGGAAGCCGAAAATCTCACCTTTGCCAACGGAGAATGAAATGTTGTTGACCGCGGCGAAATCGCCGAATTTCTTGGTGAGGTTTTCAACCGCTATGGCCGGTTGGGCGTAGTTAACCGAGTCCGGAGCTTGGCCGTTGTCGGCCGAGGTCTCCAGCAGCTCATCGGGCTTTCCGGCCGGGCCGATGTGGCCGTCCTTAATCAGGGCGATGCGGTCACAAAGGCGCGCTTCGTCCATATAGGAGGTGGTGACAAGGATTGTCATTCCTTCGTTGCGCAGATGTTTGAGCATTTCCCAGAACTCGGCACGGCTAACAGCGTCGACGCCGGTTGTCGGCTCATCGAGCAGCAGAACCTTAGGGCGGTGAATCAAGGCGCAGCTCAGTGCCAGTTTCTGCTTCATGCCGCCCGAAAGCCGTCCGGCCAGCCGATTCGGAAACTTTTCCAACTGGCCGAAAATCGGTGCGATGACAGGGTAGGCATCTTCGACCTTAACTCCGAATATCGAAGCGAAAAACTCGAGGTTTTCCTTGACCGACAGGTCGCCGTAGAGCGAAAAACGCTCGGGCATGTAGCCGATTATTGTCCGCAGCCTGTCGGCATCGGCCTTGGTGTCGAGCCCCGACACTCTTGCCGAGCCGGAGTCGGGGCTGTCGAGAGTGGCGAGTATGCGGTAGAGCGTAGATTTTCCCGAGCCGTCGGGCCCGATCAGGCCGAACAGCTCGCCGGGCTGCACGCTCAGCTCCGCGTTGGCCAATGCCTTGACCGGACCGAAGCTTTTCGACAGGCCTTTGACCTCAATTGCAGCGCACTTCGCCATATTGTCCGAGTTTTAGGCGGCGGTCGGTGTTGTTTACGGCGATTTTCACAGCGTAGACCAGATTGGCGCGCGAGTCGCGGGTCTGAATGCTCTTGGGGGTGAACTCGCTTTCCTGGGCAATCCATTCAATAGTGCCCGGATAGTCGAACTGCTTGTCGCCTCCGAAGTCGGCCGTAACAGTTACCTTTTGGCCGATTTTCAGGTCGGCGAGCTGAGTGGCGGTGAAGTAGGCGCGCAGATAGATTTTCGACAGGTCGGCGATTTTCAGCAGCGGTTTGCCCGGGGTGGCATATTCGCCCGGCTCGGCATAGCGGGTCAGAACGGTGCCGCTGACCGGCGCGAAGATTCTGCTCTTGGCAATCTGATTTTCAATTTGCCGGCGCTGATAGTCGAGGGCTGCTGCGTTGTCGGCAATCGAGTTGCGGTTTTTTGAAAGCGACGATAGTTGTGCATCCAGCTGCGCGCGCAGGGTGCGCAGCGACGCCTCGGCATTGTCGACCTGCTGCTGCGGGGCGGCGCCGTCGGTGCGCAGTCGCTGCAGGCGGTGGAGCTCGGTTTCCTGGTGGGCTATTTGCGAGCGCAGCGCTGCGAGTTGAGCCGTAATGTCGGGCAATGTTCCCTCGGCGGCCTGCTGCTGGGCGGCAATTTGCAGTTGTTGTAGAACCAGGGTTGACGTGTCGATAACCGCAACGCATTGGCCGGCGCTGACCGAGTCGCCCTCTTCGGCGTTGATTTCAAGGATTCTTCCGGCGGTTTCGGCCGAGAGGGTAATGGTTGTGGCCTCGAAAATGCCGGTGGCATCGAAGTCGGGAGCCGACGAGCAGGAGGCAAGGAGCAGGGCCGCAGCAATGGCGCCTAAGTTTATCTTTTTCATTGGTTCAGGGTGTTACGAAGTTTATAAATGCGTTGCAGAAGTTGAATCCGGTGGTAGCGTGCGGTGAGTTCCGCCTGATTTTCATCGTTGATTTTGGAGAGCAGCGAGGTTGTGTCGATAACCCCGTTGGCCAGCTGCGACTCAGCCGCTTTGCGCACCGATGCGCGCAGCTCGACTATGCGCCGGTCGTTGGCCATTGCTTCCTGCAGTCCGCTAATGTCGGCTATTTCGTTTTCGGTCTGAATGCGGGTGTTCAGCTCAAAGGTGCGACGGTCGGAGTCGATGCTTTGTTTTGCCAGTTGCAGACGCTTGCGCGAGTTGCGGCCGGTATAGAGCGCGTCGAGGTTCCAGCTGAGCTTTATGCCGCCGATAAGGTTGAAGCTGAGCTTGCGGTTCATCATGCTTTGGAAATAGTCGAGGCCGGGATAGCCGTAGTAGGCCTGAGCAAAGGCTCCGATTTTCGGCATAAGTTGGGAGTCAACCGCCTTGAGCCTGGCGCTGAAACTCGCGTCCTGAGCGTTGAAAAGGGCGAGTTCGGGGCGTTTGGTTTCGAGCGAAGCAGGCATTGTTGCTTCCGGCTTGACCAGGGTCTCGCCGGCTATGTCGCGGTCAATGAACAAGCCGAGGGCCGTTGCGTAGCCGGTGCTGGCTGACCGGGCCTGCACGTGTTGCCGGCGCGCCGTCAGCAACTGGGCCTCGACCATGTCTGCATCGGCATCGGTGGCCACTCCGTTATTCACCAGCGAGCGCATTTTTTCGAGATTGGCTTCAAGGAGTTTGATGTTGGCCGCCGACTGAGCCAATTGCTCGTCAAGCAGCAAAATCCCGAAAAAGAGATTTTCAACGCGCTCCCTGACGCCGTAGACCTGCACCTGCAGCGCGGCAAGATTCTCGGCCGTGGCGGCCCTCTGGACCGAGCGCCGTGCGCGCGACGCTCCGCCGTCCCAAACGGTTTGCTGCAGGTCAGCGCCGACTTTGTATTGATATTTGCTCAGTCCCTTCATTCCGGGAATAACGGAGAAGGGAAACGTCGGCACATGGTTCTGAGCCGTTGCCTGGCCGTAGAACTCCATTTTCGGGAGCCAGCACTGATTGATGTCGCTCAGCTCAACGTTGCCGGTCAGTTCCATCAGCTGCTGCTTGCAGATGAGCGGATAGTTCTTTTCGGCTTCCGCCAGACACTGTTCGAGCGTCAGTTCGGCCTTGGCCGACAGAGCCGCCAGGGTGATGAATAGCAGTAGGGTGGGGTGTTTCATAAGCGGAGCTTGTTGGCTAATGTTTCGTAGTTTTGCTGTTTGCGGAGTTCAACGAATTCCTTGGAGATTGTTGCCACTTCGGGCAGCAGCGACGACAGAATCGGAGTTGCCATGAAAGGCAGGATGTTCAGACAGGCCATGTCGAGCATCAGCTGGCGCGAATCGATTTTGCGGCATTTACCTTCGGCGGCGTTGCGGTCAATCATTGCCTGCACATTGCAGAGCATCAGCGTAAGGTCGCTTTTAAGATATTTAATAAAGAGTTCTTTCGACTCCGGGCGCTCCTGAATTTCATGAATCAAAAATCCGGGCAGCAGCGGATTGGCTGCAAGGAAATCGAGGTGGCGGTCAATGATGTTGCGAAGCAGCTCGAAAATATCGTTGCCCGAAGTGGCAACGGTGTCGGTTATGATTGAAATCAGCATTTCAATCTTTTCGGATATTATCCGCTCGAAGAGCTTGTCCTTTGTGCGGAAATAGTAGTGGAGCATGCCGTGGGTAACCCCTGCAGTTTCGGCAATGGAGGTTGTTCGGGCGCCGGCATAACCTTTGGTCATGAACTCGTTGGTTGCGGCTTCGATGATTTTGGCCTCGGTGTTAACTGTTGTGTCTGACATTTGTGTTTAACAAAATTGTTTGCGCAAAGGTAGAGATTATTTCCCGAACTGCAAAATTTTGAGCGATTTTTTTGTCAGACCGCGAAAATCTGCGTAATTTTGCACTACCAAATCCAATCATCACAACAATCAATTTCATGAAAACTCAGATTTTTAACGGTAAGATTCTGATTCCCGGAGGCCGTTGGATCAACGGCGGGTCAGTTCTTATTGTTGACGACAAAATCGCCGAAATTTATTCTCACAGTCAGCTCGTTGAGGGCGCAGATAAGTATATTAACGCCGGTGGTGGCTACGTTCTGCCCGGCGGCATAGACATTCACGTTCATGGCGGCGGTGGCCGCGACTTCATGGAAGGTACGCCCGAAGCGTTCAAAACTGCAGTTGCCATGCACCGCAAGCACGGAACCACTTCGATTTTCCCGACCCTGTCGTCGTCGACCCACCAGCAGATTGTCGACGCAGCCGAAACCTGCCAGGTTCTCATGGAGGACCCCAAGAGCGGTGTGCTCGGTCTGCATCTCGAAGGCCCTTACTTCCACCCCAAGATGGCCGGCGGCCAGCCCGCGGAGAATATCCGCATTCCGTCGCCCATGGAATACATTCCGCTGATTGAGAAATATCCCTGCATCAAGCGCTGGGATGCCGCTCCCGAACTGCCCGGCGCCGACGATTTTGCCCGCTATATTACCAGCAAAGGCGTTGTTGCCGCTCTCGGCCATACCCGCGCCAACAACGAGGACGTTATCGATGCCTATGCCAACGGCTACACCCTGGCCACACACTTCTACAACGCAATGACCACCTCGCACAAGGATGGCATTTATAAGCACGAAGGCACCGTTGAAGCCGTTTATCTTCAGGACGGCATCAATGTTGAAGTGGTCAGCGACGGCATCCACGTGCCCCCCATTATCATGAAGCTGGTTCACAAGTTCAAGGGCTACGGCCGCATGTGTCTGATAACCGACGCCCTCTCCATTACCGAGAGCCCCGACGGCACGAGCTATGATCCGCGCGTAATGATTGAAAACGGAGTCTGCAAGCTCAAGGACGGCTCTGCGATTGCCGGCAGCTGTGCAACCATGGACCGACTGATCCGCACCGCCGTTAAGCAGGCCGGGCTGCCGCTCGAAGACGTTGCCCGCATGGTTTCCGAAACCCCGGCGCTGATAATGGGCGTTTATGACCGCAAGGGCTCAATCTGCAAGCATAAGGACGCCGATATCATCATTCTCGACAAAAACCTCAATCTGACCAACGTTATCCACATGGGCGAAGAAGTCGAGATGTAATCGTTTGCAGCGCATTTTTTGCACACTTTCGAAAAAATGCGTATATTTGCGGCAGATTTATATTCATCGCTATGACTCTGCAAAACGAAGAATCGACTCCATATACTATGGCAGAGGCTATTGCCGAAGCCAAACGTTGTTTGAATTGCAAGGTGCCGCAGTGCCGTAAGGGGTGCCCCGTCGGCAACGACATACCTGATTGGATTCATGAGCTGTCGATGGGCAACATCGGCAATGCAATGAACATAATCAATGCAAAGAGCAACCTGCCCGCCGTGTGTGGTCGCGTATGTGCCCACGAGCGCCAGTGCGAAGGCCACTGCGTGCTCGGCAAAATGGGTGACCACATCAACATTGGCCGACTCGAACGCTTCGTTGCCGACTTCGACACCTCCATGAACCTTACCCGAAAGGCCATAAGCGCAAAAACGCGCGGCAAAGTGGCCGTTATCGGCAGTGGACCCTCCGGGCTTACCGTTGCAGGTGAGTTGGCCCGCGAGGGTTTCATCGTTGATATCTTCGAAATGGAGAAGCGTCCCGGCGGTGTGCTCACTTTCGGCATTCCCGACTATCGCCTGCCCGGCTCGGTGGTCGACAGCGAAGTCGAAAAAATCAAGCAACTTGGCGTGAAGCTCTTTGTCGGAGTGACCGTGGGCCCCGATATCACGATCGACGGCCTCTTTGAAAAGGGCTACGACGCTATATATATCGGCACCGGCGCCGGCTCGCCCAACGCCATCGAAATCGAAGGCGCCAGCCGCCGCTCCGTGATTCAGGCTATCCACTTTTTGCGCATGGCCTCGATGCTCAACAATAAAATCGTGCGCCGCCGCGACGTATCGGTCAAGGAAAACTCGCGCATCTACATTGTTGGCTGCGGCAACACCGCCATGGATGCCGCCCGAACCGCCCTCCGCCTGGGCGCGCAGTCGGTAACGGTTGTTTACCACCGCGACATGGAGAACATGACCGCCCTGCGCGCTGAATATGACGAAGCAGTTGCCGAAGGCGTTCAGTTTCTTTGGAATTCCTCGATTAAGAAAATCCGCCATAACAACGCCGACGGCGACTATCTGCTCACCATCGAAACCGACGGCCAAACCTGCGAGGTTCCTGCCGACAAGGTTATGCTCGCCGTTGGCTCCCGACCCGCCTCGCGCATCGTTTCGACCACCGACGGCATCGAAACCAACGATAAAGGCTACGTTGTTACCCGCGAATTTCCCTTTGGCATGACAACGCGCAAGGGCGTGTTTGCCGGAGGCGACGTGTCCGGCAACCAGGCAACCGTTGTTCACGCTATGGCCAACGCCCGCGCCGTTGCCGAAAGCATAGCCTCCTATGTCGACGCCATTACCATGCTCCGCAAAATTGATCAGGCATGAAAAAGATATTCGTCATAAACCCCGGCTCCACTTCAACCAAGCTTGCGCTCTACCATGATTCCAAGCTGGTTTGGAAGACCACTCTCATGCATTCGGCCGACGATATTTCGAAATTCGCTCATCCGATTGACCAGCTCGACTATCGCAACGCCCAGATGTATGCCGCAATCGAAGAGGCCGGCATCGATGGCGGCTTCGATGCCGTTATTGCCCGCGGCGGACTCCTGCAACCGACTCCCGGCGGAGTCTATGTTGTTGACGAAGGCATATGCCACGACCTGATTCATTCGCCCAACGAACACGCCTGCAATCTCGGCGCGCTCATGGCCAACGAGCTCGCCCACGAGTGCGGCTGTCCGGCTCTCATTGCCGACCCTGAGGTGGTTGACGAGCGGCTGCCCGAAGCCAAACTCACCGGCCTGCCCGAGCTGCCGCGCATCAGCATATTCCATGCCCTGAATTCCAAAGCCGTTTCGCGCCGCTACGCCGAAAGCCTCGGACGCACCTATGAGGACATGAACCTCATTGTTGTTCACCTCGGTGGCGGCATAACGGTCAGCGCCCACCGCAAAGGCCGCGTAATCGACGTTAACGACGGCATCAACGGCGACGGCCCCTTCACCCCCGAGCGCTCCGGAACGCTCCCGGCTTCGCAACTCATTGACCTCTGCTTTTCCGGCCTCTACACCCGCCGCGAGCTCAAACGCATGGTCAACGGCAACGGTGGTCTCAAGGCTTATTTGCAAACGACCGATGTGGCCGACGTTGCCCAGCGCGCATCAAACGGCGAGCAGCCCTTCAAGCAGGTGCTCGACGCGATGCTCTATGGAGTTGCCAAAGAAGTAGGTGCCCGCGCTGTCAGCCTCGGCGGAAATATCGACGCCATAATCCTGACCGGCGGCATAGCCCATAGTAAATATTGCGTCGACTATCTGACCGAACATGTTTCGTTTCTCGCCCCGGTCTACGTTCGTGCCGGCGAAGATGAACTCGGCGCCCTCGCCGACAACGCGCTCCGCTATCTCAGCGGCATCCTTTCCCCCACAACCTACATTCCCGCCTCAGAGCGCACTCCGTCCACTTTCGCTAAGCCGATGAAGGCGCAGTAGAGTTACTGGCCGGGCAGTGGAAATTTGGGGTTTGTAGCTCCCCATGAGGAGCGGTCGAGATTGCGGTAGCCAATGGCTTCGCGCAGGTGGGCCGGACCGATTTCGGGGCTGCCGTCGAGGTCGGCAATGGTGCGCGCAACGCGTAGAATGCGGTCGTAGGCGCGGGCCGACAGGTCGAGTTTGTTCATTGCATTGCGCAGAATCTGGGTGCATTCGGCCGACAGGCGGGCGTAGCGGGCCATATGCTTAGGCGTCATCTGGGCGTTGCAGTGAATCGAGGGCTCGTTGGCATAGCGCTCGGTTTGAATCCGGCGGGCAGCAACCACTCGCTTGCGGATTTCGGAGCTCGGTTCGCCTTTGGCTTCCGACTGGAGGTCGTCGAGCCCCACGGGCAGGATTTCGACCTGAAGGTCTATGCGGTCCATCAATGGCCCGGATATGCGCGACAAGTAGCGCGAAACCATTCCGGGCATGCAGGTGCACGGTTTGGTCGGGTGATTATAGTAGCCGCAAGGGCAGGGATTCATCGAGGCAACGAGCATGAACCCTGCGGGATAGTCGACCGAATAGCGGGCACGCGAAATGTTGATTACGCGGTCTTCGAGCGGCTGGCGCATAACTTCGAGCACCGAGCGCGAAAATTCGGGCAGTTCGTCGAGAAAGAGAACGCCGTTGTGGGCCAGCGAAATTTCGCCGGGCATGGGGTGGGTGCTCCCGCCGCCAACCAGAGCAACGGGCGATATGGTGTGGTGGGGCGAGCGGAATGGTCGGGCGGTCATCAGGTGGGAGCCGCGCTGCAGCTTGCCGGCCACGGAGTGAATTTTTGTTGTTTCGAGCGCTTCGCTCAGGGTTAGCGGTGGCAGAATCGAGGGCAGGCGCTTGGCCATCATCGACTTGCCGGAGCCGGGAGGGCCAACGAGCAGAATATTGTGGCCGCCGGCGCAGGCAACCTCAAAGGCGCGTTTAACCAGCTCCTGGCCTTTAACTTCGCTGAAATCAATGTCGAAAAGGTCGACCGCGCGGGCGAATTCGCCGCGGGTGTCAACCTCGGTAGGCTCTATGTCGGCCACACCGTTGAGGAAGCCGATTACTTCGCTCAGGTTGTTGGCACCGTAGACTTTAAGCCGGTTAACAACGGCAGCTTCGTCGACGTTGGCAACCGGTACAATCATCCCTTCGAAGCCGGCCTCGCGAGCCTTTATTGCCATAGGCAGGGCGCCTTTGATCGGCTGCAGTGAGCCGTCGAGCCCGAGTTCGCCCATGATCAGATAGCGGCTCAGGTCGGGATTTTGAATCTGGCCGTCGGCGGCGAGGATGCCGATTGCCAGCGGCAGGTCGTAGGCTGCGCCTTCCTTGCGCACGTCGGCGGGCGACATGTTGACCAGAATCTGCTTGTGGGGAGGAATCATGGCGCTTTGGCCAATGGCGCTCATAACGCGCTCATAGCTCTCCTTGACGGCGGCGTCGGGCAAACCCACAATCGAGAACTCGAAGCCTTTGGAAACGGCGACTTCGATAGTGATAATCAGTGCGTCAATGCCTTGAACGGCGGCGCCAAAGGTCTTTACGAGCATTCAGGAGTTCCAGATTTGCCAGGCTAACAGGGCCTGAAGGTGAAGCATAGCCAGGCCGTTGCGGGTAGTTGCGCCCTTGGCGGCGGATTTTTTGAGAAACAGGGTCTCTTCGGGATTATAAACCAGATCGTAGCAGATATGGCCGGCGTTCAGCAGTTCATAAGGAATCGGCGGGCAGGCGTCTGTTTTAGGATACATTCCTAAGGGAGTGGTGTTGACAATCAACAGGTTGGCCGCCATGACCTCAGCCGATAGCTGATCGTAGGCCAACTGACCTTCCGCCGGTGTGCGGCTAACGAATTGATGACCGATGCCGAGCCAGCCCAGCGCGGCGCTGACTGCCTTGGCGGCTCCGCCGGTTCCGAGCACCAGGGCCGTAATCGCCCGGTCGGGCAGCAGCGGCGCCAAGGTGCGCGCAAAGGCCGGAGCATCGGTGTTGAAACCTTTCAGTTCGGCGAGCTCGCCGTCGGGCCCGTAGGAGAGGCGCACCGTGTTGACCGCGCCGATTTCGCGTGCCCGCGGGTCTAAGTCGGTCAGATATGGAATTATTTGTTGCTTATATGGAATGGTCACGTTCAGCCCGCGCAGCTGCGGCATTTCGGCCAGCAGCTCCATGAGGTCGCCGATGTCGGGCAGTTCGAAGTTACGGTATTCTGCATCAATTCCTTCCCGGCGGAATTTTTCGTTAAAAAAATTCGCTGAGAAGGAATGACCGAGTGGGTAACCTAAAAGTCCGTAGAGATCCACGGCGGTTTAGTCCATGTTTTTCACTTTCGCAGGGTTGCGGAAGTGGAGCTTGCCTTCTTCGTATTCCTGAGCTGCAATGAGGGTGGGTTTCGGAAGTTTTTCGTAGTAGCGCGAAATTTCAATCTGTTCGCGGTTTTCTGTAACTTCTTCGAGGTTATCGTTGAGCGAGGCGAATTCCTGGAGTTTCTTTTCGAGGTCGTGTTTCATCTGCTCGCCGATCTGGTTGGCGCGCTTGGCAATGATGGCCACGGTTTCATATACGTTACCGGTCTGTTCGGAGAGTTTCACCATGTCGCGGGTAACGGTGTTGATCGGGGCGTTTGTCTTCTTGTAGTCCATATGTGTTATGAAATAGTTAATCTTTAATGTGTTTTGAAGCGATTTTGAAAATATTGTCTGCTTCGGAGCGATATTTGCTTTCGGGATAGGTGTTTATAAACGAATAGTAGTTGTCGATAACCTGACGGAAACGTTCGGATTGCTTTTCGGCAACCGACAAATCGGCTTCCTTGAAGCGGCTTTTGAGAATCAGCATGTCGAACTGTTCCTTATAGGCTGAGTAGGGATAGTTTTTCAGCGCGTTCTGGGCAACGATTATGGCGCTCTGGAAGTTATTGCCGCCATAGGTGCCGAGGTTATAGTAGAGCTGGGCGTTTTGCAACTGCTTTAGCGCCAGCTTGTCTTGCAGGTCGAAAATCATTTGCTGCACCTCGTTGGCACGCTCCGAGTGGGGATAGAATTCCAGATATGAGGTCAGTTCCTCCAGGGCTTGAACCGTGGCGCTCTGGTCGAGCTGAACGTCGGGCGAGTCAATATAGTAGCCTTTGCCGGCATAGAAATGGGCGTCTTCGGTGTATTTGCCTTTGGGATAGCGGGTGTAGTAGCTGTGGAGATAGGCGCCGGCAGTGGGGTAGTCCTTGTTGTAAAAATTACACATGCCGAGCATATAGAGCGTTTCCTCGGCGCGGTCGGTGGCCCTGAGGGTGCTTACTATTTCGGAGAGCACGCTTGCCGCCTGAGCATATTTGCCTTCGTTATACCATTTTTTTGCATATTCGAACTTCTCGGACGCATCGCGGGTTTTCAGCACGCGCTGATATTCGCCGCACGAGCTGAGCAGACCGAGCGTCAGGGCTAATATGCAGAGTGTTAAGGTTTTTTTCATCCTTCGGAGGGTTGGATTATGGTTATTCAACGTGCAAAGTTACGAAAAAATTACGTCAATACCAACACTTCCAATTTATTGATAAAAGTTTTTCGGCAGGTTTTTCGGCAAAAATTTGCGGGTAACGGCGGAATGTTGTATCTTTGTGGTTACTATGGAACATTATCTCGTATCCGCCCGAAAATACAGGCCGTCGACGTTTGCTTCGGTGGTCGGTCAGAAAAGCCTGACCACCACGCTGAAAAACGCGATTGCGAGCGACCGGCTGGCCCATGCATATCTGTTTTGCGGGAGCCGAGGCGTCGGCAAGACCTCGTGTGCCCGAATATTTGCCAAGACAATTAACTGCCGCCGGCGCACCGCCGATGGCGAGGCATGCAATGAATGCGAATCGTGCCGCCAGTTTAACGAAAACCGGTCGCTGAACATTCTGGAACTCGACGCCGCGTCGAACAACGGCGTTGAGGATATCCGCCAGCTCCTCGACCAGGTGCAGGTGCCTCCGACCGATGCAAAATATCGCGTGTTCATCATCGACGAGGTCCACATGCTGTCGCAGTCGGCCTTCAATGCCTTCCTGAAAACTCTGGAGGAGCCGCCGAGCTACGTTATTTTCATCCTGGCAACAACCGAGAAACACAAGATTATCCCGACGATTCTTTCGCGCTGCCAGATTTATGACTTCAACCGCATAACGATTCCCG
>CAZDVP010000045.1:0-13525 GCA_964508865.1 uncultured Bacteroides sp.
CGGGCCAGATGTCTTCGATGCTTTCGTAGGTTTCGCCTTCGTCTTCGATTTCCTGAAGGTTTTCGATTACTTCGAGGGGGGCGCCGGAGCGGGTAGCGTAGTCAATGAGTTCTTCGCGAGTGGCGGGCCATGGCGCGTCCTCGAGTTTTGAGGCAAGTTCAAGAGTCCAGTACATATTGAGTTGATTTTTTGTTTTTATTTTTGGTCGGCAAAGGTAGTGAAAATTTTTGAATTTCCTAAGGTTTTTGCCAAAAGTTTTCGGGGATTTCTGCTTGAACGTTGCAATAGCGCGCAAAGGTGTAGAGCCAGTCGCTTAGGCGGTTGATGTAGGCGAGGATTTCGGGGGATATGGAGAGGGTGGGGAGCACGGAGATTATGCGGCGTTCGGCGCGGCGGCAAACGGTTCGGGCAATGTGGGCGCGGGCGGCAAGTTCGCTGCCCCCGGGGAGGATGAAGTTGCGCAGCGGCGGCAGGAGGCGGTCCATTGCGTCGATAGAGTTTTCGAGCTCTGCAATATCGTCAGTGCCGACGTTGGGGTCGGGCACTCCGGCCAGGAAGCCGCCGATGTTGAAGAGTATGTTCTGGACCCGGAGCAGCAGCTCGCGCTCGGGCGCAGGGGTGTTGACGTCGGCCGCGAGAAGGCCGAGGTGGGAGTTGAGTTCGTCGATAGTGCCGTAGGCTTCTATGCGGGCGGCATCTTTGGGCAGGCGCTGGCCGCCCACGATTGAGGTTTGGCCGGCGTCGCCGGTTTTGGTGTAGATTTTCATTGGCGGGAGAGGAGTTCGAATTTGTCGGTTACTATTTCGGTTACGGTGTGTTTGAGCGTTGCGCGGTCTTCCCAGGTTCGGGTGCGGAGCTTGCCCTCGATGAACAGGCGGGAGCCTTTTCGGACGTATTTTTCAGCGAACTCGGCCTGCGCGTCCCACATGACTATGCGGTGAAATTCAACGCGCTTGATCGGTTCGCCTCCGGCTGGGTTGGCAAAGGTTTCGTCGGTGGCGAGAGTGAAGGTGCAAATGGCCCGCTTTTCGACGTAGCGGAGTTCGGGGTCTTTACACACGTTGCCGATCAGGATGACTTTTTGATAGGACATATTGTCGGATTTAGGTTATTTGAGGAATTCGGGGGCAAGGACGAACAGGCCGAGGGTTACGCCGACGTGCCAGCCGCGGTCGTTGCGGTAGCCGGTGCGGTAGTTCGCGTAGGCACACACGTTGACGTATTTGAGGTTGGCCACTGCCTGAACCTCGCCGAAGAATTCCGGGTCGGGAATTTTAGAGCTAAGAACTGTGGCGCCGGTTTCGTCAAATCCGAGCCGCTGCCACGGAGCAAAGATATGAAAAGTTCCGCGAAGTTGCAACTGTGAGGTCATTTTATAGACCGGAGTGATGCCGGCGCCGAGGAATGAGTAGGCGTGGAAAGAGGGATTGAAGGAGTTATAGCAAGAGCTGGTGGGCATATAGCCGGGAGCTTCGGCGATTGCGATTTCATAGACTTTCGACGGTTTTCGGCCCGAAACGAGCAGCTCGCCTTCGAGGCCGAGGGAGAAGTGTTTGTGAAGCGACCAGTATTTGCGGCTTTCGGCGCGCAGCTGAAGCCAGCGGTTGGGCTTGTCGCCGAGCAGCCCCATGGCCGAGGTGTGGATTTCGAGGCCGGAGGTCGGGAAGTCGTATGCGTTGAGAGTATTGTAGTCATAGCGCAGGGCGAGCTGGCCGAGTTTGAGCGAATGCTTCATAATGGCGCCATTTTCAACGGCGAACTTCACGCGCTCGTAGCCATAGCCGGCCGATAGCGACGCTGCGGCATGGGGTCCGCACGCAACCTGCAGCAGATATGCGCGGGCGTAGGCCTGGAAGTTCTTCACAAACTTGGGTTCGTTGAGGTTGAAGAAAACGCGTTCGTTCTGGTTATAGATGTGTTTGCTGACCACGCCCTGAAGGCTCAGAGCATAGGGTAGCGAGCTGCCGAAGCGGATTGTGGCCATCAGCTGGGCCGCCAGGTAGCTCTGGCCAATCCATGCGTCGAGCTTGCCGTTGAGAGTGCGTTGATTCAGCGCATTATAACCTACCGAGCCGTAGAGCATGCTGGTTGTCGACGACGAGATATAGCCGCCGGCTCCGGCGCTCCAGTTCGATTTGGGGTAGGCCTTGAGTTTCAGAATATAGGCAGAGTCAGTATATTCAGCCGAGGCTTGCAGGTTCTGCATCGCGCCCCCGGAAATCGACCGATAAAAGCCGTTGCGCGCACCGGTGAGGTCGAAGGACCGAGAAGGGAACTGGCTTTCGATGAAGCGGTTTTGGGTAGGCTTGCCTCCAGTGCATTCAACCTTTGAGAAATGGAGCGGTTTGAACCCGGCCTTGAATTGCTCGCGGCGGCTTTCGACTTCGGCGGCCGGACGGCGTGCGGAGGTGCGATGTTTGATGCTGTCGACCATTTCAAGGCCGCGACGATAGCCGATTTCATAGATTTCCTTGCTCTTGGCAAAGTCGAGCAGCGAGTATTCGTGGAGGTCTATGTGGATTCGGATGCCATCTTTTTCAGGCACGGAGTAGGATTGAGCGCGGGTTACCAGGTCGTTAATCTGGTTAATGGCGTTGGGCGCCGACTTCACGTCGGTGTGGACGTCGACGCCGATAATCATGTCGGGCCTGAAGTCTTTTTTCATGGTCGACACCGGGAAGTTGTCGAATATGCCGCCGTCGTAGTGGAGAGTGTCGTTGATTTCAATAGGGCAGAACACGATAGGGAACGACATCGAGGCCCTGACGGCATCGGCTAATTGACCGGAGCGGCTCACTTCGGGGCGCTGGGCCTCGATGTTGGAGCTGACGGTTCGCAGGGGTACGAACAGCCGGTTGAAGTCGCCGCCGCAGCGCTCTGTGGCCTGGGCGAAAACCTCCATGAAAGCAAAGTTCATAGGTAGCGGCGAAATCAGGCTGTAGGGCACCTGCTTTGCAACGCTGTTTTTGCCCAGCGAGAAGCTGACAAGCTGCGGCGAAGGCTGCGGTGAGGTCAGATAGTAGCGATAGTCGGGATTGATTTCGCCGGCAGCAGCGTTGGTAAACATGTCGCTCGACAGCAATTGCATCATTTCAGCCGGAGAATAGCCGGCAGCGTATAGACCCCCAACAATCGCACCCATTGAGGTGCCGGTGATATAGTCGATAGGAATGTCGTTGTCTTCAAGGGCTTTGATGATACCGATATGGGCAACGCCCTTGGCACCGCCGCCGCTAAGAACAAGACCGACGCTCTGGCGCGCAACTGCGGCCAGCGAGCAAAACAGAGTAAGCAGAATAATAGAAAGCTTCTTCATAAGTTGGAACGTAAGTTAACAAGCATATAACGTTTTAAACCTCGGTTTTGATTGCGTCGAAGGCGAAATTTCTTGCCGGAGCAACGAATAATTTGGTGGTTTGGCGAAGATTTCTTAAATTTGTGGTTATGATAGAAGCGGCATTATATCTGTTTCCGGTCGGTTTGAGCGATTCAGCTATGACCGAAGTGTTGCCGCAGGCCAACATTGACCTGCTGCGGCAGGTGCGATATTTTGTTGTTGAAAACCTGCGCTCGGCGCGCCGTTTTCTGAAAAAAGTTGACCGCAATATCGATATCGACTCCCTGACTTTTACTGAGCTCAGCGAGCACACTGCCGCGGCGGAGATTCCCGCCATGCTGGCTCCGCTGGAGCGCGGTGAGGCCATTGGGGTTATCAGCGAGGCCGGCTGCCCGGCCGTTGCCGACCCGGGCGCCGATTTGGTTGCTGCCGCCCAGCGGCGCGGCCTCAAGGTTATTCCTCTGGTCGGACCGTCGAGCATACTGCTTTCGCTAATGGCTTCGGGCTTCAACGGCCAGAGCTTCGCTTTTGAGGGCTACCTGCCCATCGAAGATTCAGCGCGCGGCAAGCGCCTCAAAGAAATGCAGCTGCGCATTCAGCGCGAGCGCCAGACCCAGATATTCATTGAAACACCATATCGCAACAATAAACTGTTGGCCGAGCTGTGTCAGCGTCTGCCCGGAAACATGCTGCTATGCGTTGCCTCGGACATTACCGGGCCGAAGCAGTCAATCATTACCCGACCGCTCAGTGCGTGGGCCAAGTCGACCTACGACTACAATAAGATTCCAACCATTTTCCTTCTGTTCAGTTAAAGCAAATGGCAATTCGCAAACCATCGAAGCAGCAGTTTGACTCTCCCGGGCTTTTCACCGAGGAGATGCTCGGCGAGGAAGTCACCCCGGCGGAGGCTCCCTTAGGCCCGCTGGTTGTTGCCGACAGCGATGATGCTATTCGCTTTATGAGCTTCGGCAGCGGTTCGAGCGGCAACTGCTCGTTTGTTGGCGACAGCAAGGGCGGATTTCTGATTGATGCTGGCGTTGACCCGCAAAAGGTTGAGGCCGCGCTCGGCGAAGTTGGAATCGACATGACCAAAGTGCGCGGCATTCTGCTGACCCACGACCATGGCGACCACGTTCGCTTCGTCTACACCCTTCTGCGCAACCACCGGCACTTGCTCGTTTACTGCACGCCCAAGGTTATGAACGGCCTGCTGCGCCGCCACTCGATTTCGCGCCGAATCCGCGATTATCATCGCGCAATCTACAAGGAATTTGAATTTAAAATCGGCAACTTCGTTGTGACGCCCTTCGAGGTCAGCCATGACGGCAGCGACAACTGCGGGTTCCACATTGCGCACGGCTGCCGGTCGCTGGCCGTAGCTACCGACTTAGGGTGCATAACCGATCGCGTCAGGCATTATATGAGCCGGGTTAACTTCATAGTACTTGAAAGTAACTATGATCTGGAAATGTTGATGAACGGCAGCTATCCCGACTATCTGAAGGCGCGCATCGTTGCCAACCAGGGGCATCTCGACAATCAGGTTTCGGCCGAGTTCATCGCTGAAATATGGACTCCGATGCTGAGCCACGTTTTTCTCTGCCACCTGAGCAACGACAATAACCGTCCCGAAAAGGCTTTCGCTGCCTATTGCGATGCCATTAAAAAAACTCACCCGGAGCTGACCGTCGGCAACGGGCTCCGGGAGAATCTGAGTAATCTGCAGGTTGTTGTACTGCCTCGTTTCGACGCTACGCCGCTATTCGTTTTGCGATAACAGGGCCGCCACGTCGGGCTTAAGGAAGCGTTGAATGTCGAACTTGTTGACCGGGATGCTGACTATTCCGGTTGAGAATGGTGCCACTTCGTAGGGCTGATAAACGAACACTATTGCATCATTTTCAATCTGAACGTTGCCCAGGGTTTGAATCGGCTCATCGAAGAGGGTTCCTTCGGCCGGATAGGCCGCTTTGGCAGAGGCGTTAATGAGATCGAGAATTGCCTTTTCATTGCCCGGCTTGAAAATATTGTCGGCTGTCAGCAGTTTATTCTCAACGAGCGAATAGTTCAGGAAGTGAACGTGCTGCTGCCCGTGGGGCATGCCGTAGAAATAAGTGTCTGTCGTTATCTCGATTACCAGCACCTTAGGGGTCAGCAGAGTAACCTCGCTGATAATGCTTGCGAAATTGCGGTTATCGGCATCGTAGGCTATGGGGTAGGGCACCTTGGTGTATTCGGGCAGTGAATCCTTGTTTTCCGAAATGTCATAAACGCCGGCCATCATGAACTGCCTGGTTGCTTCGTCGAAGTCTTTGGCACCGTGGTGGCCGAAGGTGTAGACCAGCAGCGAGTCGCGCAGGGAGCTGAATTCGCCTTCGCCGAGCTTTGTCGGCCATACAACCGAATAGTATGCAGCGGTGTAGATAGTGTCGCCGGCAACGTCGGGCATCATGTAGCCTATAGAGTCAACGCGGGTTTCGAACTCAATGGGAGCATCGGAGTGGTGCGCGCAGGATTCTGCGGCTATGGCCATGATTGCGACTGCGCCTATGGCAATGGCGGATTTCAAGGATTTCAATGTCATTTTCAGGGGGTTATTTCAGGTCGAATACGGGTTTGAACGGAGCGGCAGGTTTCATCAAGTGGTTGATGCAGCCAATCTGCGAACCGTCGGTGGTGAGTTTAACGGTGAGCTGGGGGGCACCCTTTGAGATATTGAGCTTGGTCAGGTCTACCCAAACAACGCCGGGGCTCTGAGTGAGCTGGAAATAGTAGGTCATGTTGGTTTGGTCGCAGAGCGAGAACCACTGGGTAGTTGAGATTTCGGGCTGGTCGGGCATTGAAATACCCATGGGCACGGCGCAGTTGCGGATAACGCCGAACACACCGGCAAGACCGTCGCGGTGGCTAAGGGTTTTAGGCAGGAGCGAGGAGTAGAAAGATGCGCGTGCGAAACGGTCGCTCGAACGGTTGGTGCCGGGGAGCATGTGCATGCCGCCAACGTTCTGCCAGTAGTCGCGCACGGCCAGCTGCTGGGCATAGAACGGAGCGTTGGTCAATACGGAATATTGAGCGCCCTGGGTGATTTCGAGTTTGCCCTGGTTATATTCAATAACGGCGCAGTTGCCTGAGGGGTCAGAGATTGCCATATGCAGGGTAGCGGCCGAGCCGTCGGGCATGTCGGGAGCGTAGATGTAGAAAAGATCCTGACGGAGGGCGGCAACTGCCTCGTCGACCGTTGCGAAGTTATCGAGAACATATTGAGGCCAGACACTCGACGACATTTTTTTGCGATACTCCTTGCCGGGGCCGTAGGAATAAACTGAACCGGGCAGATAGAGCACGTTGGCGGCAAGGCCCTTTTCGTTCAGGCCCTCAGAGAAACCCATGTCGTAGCCAATGGCCATAACGGTTGCATATTGCGAAACCCACTCGAGATTGTCGGCGGGGTCATCGAAGCTGATATGTTTTTCGCCGCGGGGAAAAACGCGCAGCGAGGTTGGAATCGGAGTTTTCCAGTCGAGAGTGCGGCCGGTTGCTGTTACGCTGTCGCCATGATAAACGATGCGGGTGCAAGCGCGTGATTCACTCGGAGAGAGGGCCAACATCATTGCAGCAACTGCAACGGCGGGAATAAGTTTTGTTTTCATAATTCGGAAATAGATAGTTGAGCGTTAAATTATTTTCTTCAATATCAACAATTCCGAGAGCTAAAAAGTTTAGCTGCCGCTTCGGAATCGGAGCAGCAGCCAAAAATCAGGTTAAAGCAGAGCGTTAGTCTTCAATGAGAACAACGTCAACTTCTTTGGGATCACCTGCGTCGCCGAGATGGAGTTTGCCTTCGCGGGCAAGCCAGCCGAGAGCGGCGTAGATTTCTTTTTCTTTCAGCTTAGTAGCTTTTTTAATAGTTTTGATGGAATTGGCTTTCTGTTCTGCCAGAGCCTTCCATACTTCACCAGCAAAGGTGCCGATTTGTTCAACTGTCATAACGAATAAAAGTTAATTTGGTTATGTTAAATAAAGGAATAATATATGTGTTTTCAACGTTTGCGCCGGAACAGTCCGGTTGCTTTCGAGCCGAAGCGCAGAGCGAGCAGGCTGATGTCGAGCCACGACAGGCCGCTGAACATTCTGCCTAAGAGTGAGCGCGAACTGCTGCGCGTCACTTTGCCGGCCAGAGTGTTATGGAAACGCGAGCTGAGGATTTCGCGGCTAATCAGTATGCGTGTTTCAGTCAGGGCGCGGGCATAGCGGATTTCGTCGAGGGTCAGACCTTCCCATTCGGCCTCCGGGCGTTTGATTGAATATTTGCTTTTCATTCTTCTTCGTTTTCGGGGTTAATGGTGTTGACCGTCACTACGGCGTCGGTTTTCTCATCGGAGGGGGGAGCGAGAATCACGCGCGATATAAATCGGGCAATCGGGTCGATTATCAGCCGGCGACGGAACGAAGCCGCAATGATGATTATCAGAATATAGAACGCGGCGATAATCAGATAGGTCCAGCAAGGAGCCAGGCCTCGCAGCAGGAAGTCGGCCACCGACATGGATAGGAACACCAGAGCGGTTGCGCCAACAACAAAGCACACGGCAACCAGCGCTATGCGGCCGAACAACAGAGTTAGCTTTTCGGTCAGCATCAGCTGCAGGTTTTCGACTTCGAGCGAAAACAGCCGCTTGACTTCGGAGCTGATTCGCGAGTAGGGATTCTCGCGCTCGGACGATGAATTATTAAACAGGTTCATATTAAACGTGGAGAGGAACGGCGCCGAACTCAGTTCAGCGCTGCGTTCCTCAAAGTAGGTTGAGTGAAGTTAGCTTTTTCGGTTCACACGATATCCTCATCGTCGGCTTCGAGGCGGGCAATCAGCTCATCGACTTCGGTGTCGCTGAGAATGATGCTGTGCTGGTTAAGTTTATCAATTAGTCTGCGGCGCAAATCTCGTCCGGGTTGCGGAGCAAAGAGAACAGCGGCAGTCATGCCGAGCAGTGCGCCACCGATAAAGGCACCCAAAGTGCCGGTGCTTGAATTGTTAGCCATAGTTAATTATGTGATTGACGTGAGGATAAACTGAATTATGGATTACTTGCGTGAAAGTTCTTCGGCAATTTCGTCAACCAGCTCGTCGAGCTTGCTTTCGTTAGAAGGGCAGATGCCTTTTTCGCGGAGGAAACGTTTGATGTTTTCACGAGTTTTTTCGCCTGATTCGGGGGCAAAGAGAAGGCCGGCTGCTGCACCGATTGCGGCACCGCCGATAACTGCGAGGAAGATGCTGAAATTTTTCATTTTCGTATGTAGTTTCTGTTAGTTTTAATAAATGAATAATAAGTTCTTTGCAATTCTAACGCCGCAGGCGGCTGAAAAGTTCGCAAACTCGCTCATTCATTGGCGCAAAGATAATAATTTCCACGGAAATGACCAAATTTTCGATGAAAATCAGTAACTTTGCACCATGAACCGTATTTTATCACTCCTATTGGTCGCCGCGGCTCCGGTGTGTGCCGCCGCTCAGAGCGCTACTTCCACGCGCCAGACCGCCGAAAACATCATGCGCGCCAATCCGCCGCGCCTGACCTTTAAGTCTGAAACCATGACTGCCGACAGTTTCCCGAAATGGCAGGCAGAAATGAGCCGCACAATGGCCGCGCTGATGAAGCACCCTCAACAGCAGGCCGCTGCTCCGGTGCTTGAATCGAGCGAAAAGAAAGACGGCTACACGCTTGAACGCTGGCTTTCGTATCCGCTCGAAGGCTCGGTTGTGCCGTTTATCGTAATGGTTCCCGATTCTACCTCTGGCATGGCAGCTCTTTGCATTCCCGGTTTTGGTCAGACAAAAGAACTGTTGGCCTCGGAGCGCGGAATGGGCCACGAGTACATGAAGCGCGGCATAATCGCCGTTGTTGTCGATAACCCTTCGTGTGGCGAACTGAACGATAACGGAGTCAACGACTACGTTATTTCATCGCGTTTCCTGCTCGAAATGGGCTGGAGCTGGCTGGGTCTGGCTTCATGGCAAGACAAGGTTATTCTCGACTGGATGAAGACCGACAAGCGCATAGATCCGGAAAATATCATTGTGAGCGGTTTCTCGCTCGGCACTGAACCGCTGATGGTGCTCGGACTGCTCGACCCGTCAATCAAGGCGTTTGTTTATAACGACTTTTTGTGTCGTACCCGCGAGCGCGCACTGACAATGAATAAGCCCGACAAAAACGGCTACCGTCCGTTCCCCAACAACATCGAGCATCTGATTCCAGGTTTCCTTGCTGAATTCGATTTCCCCGATATTGTTGCCGCTTTGGCTCCGCGCAAGGTTATCTGCACCGAAGGCGGCATGGACCGCGACTTCCGCATCATTGGCGAAGCGTTTGCCATTGCAGGTGCGCCCGAAGCATTCGAGGCTTATCATTATCCGATGTATGCCGACCCGGCCAACCGCGTTCCGCTGGAGGAGATGCCCAACGGCATTGACCGCGACGAATTTTTCCGTCTGGCAAACGTTGACCCGCCGAGCCATGGCTTCAAGGTAGGCCTCGTTGACAAATGGCTTAAAGCCTTCGGCGAACAAGGTAAGTAACCGCAAAGGTTGCCAGGCACATGATCATCACAATCGTGAAGAACGCCGGGTAACCGACCGCCAACTGGAGCTTCCCGGCCACCAGGCCGGGGAGCATCAGGCCGAGGGCCATGATGCCGGTTGAAAAAGCATAGTGGGCGGTTGTGAATTCCGAGCCCTCGGAGAAAAGCATCAGATACATCATGTAGGCTGTGAAGCCGAACCCATAGCCGAACTGCTCAACGGCGATTCCGGAGCAGATGAGCAGCATATTGTCGGTCTGCGTTGCCGCCAAATAGCAGTAGAGAGCGCTGGGAAGCGTAAGGGCCAGAGCCATGGGCCAGATGCAGCGGCGAAGACCAAAACGCGAAATGACGATGCCGCCGATAATTCCTCCTAAAACAATGCCGATTACTCCAAAGGTGCCGTTGGCCAGGCCGACCTGCTCAACGGTCAGTTGCAAACCTCCGTCAATGTGTTTGTCGAGCAGAAACGGCTGCACCATTTTGCCAAGAAAAGCCTCCGGCAAACGATAGAGCAACATGAAGAGCAAGCCCACCACAATTCCCGGACGACGGAAAAATGTTTTGAAGGTCAGAATAAATTCCCTGAAAATGTCGGCTGCCGTCTTTGCCTTTACGGCACTATCAGATTCCGGGCGCGGGAGCACAGCGCGGTGCCATATGGCGGCGATGAAAAAAAGAACGCCGAGTGCGGCGAAAATGAGCTGCCACGCCAAAGCAACCTCTACGCCGGAGGTCATCATGCGTCCGGCCAGCCACACAATGCCGCCGGAGGCAATAAGGTTTGCAAGGCGATAGAACGTTGAGCGTATGCCAACAAAAAAGGCTTGCTGCTTGTGGTCGAGCGCCAGAAGATAGAAGCCGTCGGCAGCGATATCATGTGTCGCTGATGAAAAAGCCGCACACCAGAAACCGGCCAGGGCGATTGCAAGCCAGCATGGGAACGACAGACTGAAGGCCACCACGGCCATGCATGCTCCTAAGGCGAGCTGCATAGCCGAAATCCAGCGGCGCTTGCTGCCGATGATGTCAACAAACGGGGACCAGAACGGTTTGACAACCCAGGGGAGATAGAGCAGAGAGGTATAGAAAGCAACGTCGTCGTTGTTTAGCCCAAGATTCTTGAGCATAACAACGGCAACGGTTACAACTAAGGCATTTGGGAGCCCCTCGATCAGATAGAGCGAGGGGACCCACTGCCATGGTTTACTGTTTGTTGGCTTCAACCCACTTGCGAGCATTGATGAAGGCGTCGATCCAGGGGGTTACTTCGTCGTGGCGGTCGGCGGGATAGTAGCCGCACTGCCAGGGGAATATTGCGCGTTCGAGGTGCGGCATGATAGCCAGGTGGCGACCATTGGCCGACGCAAGAGCCGCAACATTAAAGTCGGAGCCGTTGGGATTGCCCGGATATGTTGAGTAGGAGTATTTGGCTGCGATGTTATAGTCTGCTTCCTTGCCGGTGAGGCAGAATTTACCTTCGCCGTGGGCCACCCAAATGCCGAGCGAACGACCTGCCAGAGATTTCAGCATTACCGACGAGTTTTCGGGAATGTCGAGGCTGAGGAATGTCGATTCGAACTTGTGGGAAATGTTGTGGTCCATATGCGAACCATCGTTCAGACCGAGCAGGTCGAGCTCCATCATCAGCTGGCAACCGTTGCAAACACCAAGGCTCAGTGTGTCGGGGCGTGAGTAGAAGCGCTCAAGAGTTGCCTTAGCGGTGTCGTTCCAGCGGAAGCCCGAAGCCCAGCCCTTTGCTGAGCCGAGAACGTCGGAGTTCGAGAAACCGCCGCAGAAGACAATCATGTTGATATCGTCGAGCGTTTCGCGTCCGCTCATCAGGTCGGTCATGTGAACGTCCTTAACGTCGAAACCTGCAAGATAGAGCGAGTAGGCCATTTCGCGGTCGCCGTTAACGCCCTTTTCGCGGATAATTGCGGCGCGGATGCCGGTGCGTTCGTGGCTGTAGGCCAGACCGCGGGAGGCGAGTGAGCCGTCGAAGTCATCGGCGAAGTTATACTTAACCGGCTGCTTGCCGTAGTTTTCTGCGCGCATATCGGCGCACTCTACGCCGCTTTGCAGGCGGTCGAGCAGATGAGAAGGCTGATACCAGCGCTTCATCAGCTGAGCGGGATCGAGTTCAAATTCAACTTCGCCATGGATGCGCAGAAGTGCATTTTCGTGGGGCGTGGCCATCATTATGCACTGGGCGGCCAGGCCAAACGACGACAGGACGCGCTCAACGGCCTCAACGTCGCCGGGGAGAACCTGAATGAGCACACCGGGGTTCTCGGCAAAGAGGGTGGTTACCGGGTCATTGCCGGCGTTGACCGAAATCTTCACCGGCGATTCGGACGCAAACATCATTTCGAGCAGAGCGGTAATGAGGCCGCCGGCCGAAATATCGTGAATAGCAGTTATAAGGCCCAGACGAACAAGCTGCTGAACCGCGCTGAAAGCTTTGACGAACTTTTCAGGGTCGGCAACTGTGGGAGCTTCCGAACCAACGGCGCCAAGAGTCTGGAGCAGCGCTGAGCCGCCGAGTGCAGGCTTGCAGAACGAGAAATCGAGACGCATAATGGTTGACTTGACCGGACGGAGGACCGGGCCGATGATTTTGCGGACGTCGTCGGTCTCGGCTGCCGCCGAGATGATAACGGTTCCGGGAGCGAGCACTTTCTTATCGCCATATTTCTGGGTCATGCTCAGCGAGTCCTTGCCGGTGGGGATATTCACTCCAATGGCGCAGGCAAAATCGCTAGCAGCCTTGACCGCGCGATAGAGCGAAGCGTCCTCGCCCTCGTTGCGGCAGGGCCACATCCAGTTGGCCGAGAGTGAAACACCTGCCAGACCGTCGGATAGCGGAGCACCAATCAGATTGGTTAGAGCTTCGGCAATGGAGATTACCGAGCCCTTGGCCGAATCAACGAGTGCAACCTGGGGAGCATGGCCAATTGAAGTAGCGATGCCCTTGGCGCCGGTGAAGTCGAGGGCTACTGCACCGCAGTCGCTCAGCGGCAGCTGAGTTGCGCCCTGACACTGCTGGCGGGCAACCTTGCCGGTCACCGAGCGGTCAACCTTATTGGTAAGCCAGTCCTTACAGCCAACAGCCTCGAGGGCCAACACATTTGAAATATATTCAGGAATGCGATTGGCGTCGAGTTGAGCGTCGGCATAGCTATGGTTAACGGTTTTGTCAACCATAACGGTTTTGGGCGATGAACCGAACATATCTGACATTGCCAGGTCGATGGGTTTAACGCCGTCGGGTTGCTCGAAAACGAAGCGGTCGTCGCCGGTAGTTTCACCGACAACATAGAAGGGTGCGCGTTCGCGTTCGGCGATTTTGCGCACAGAATCAATATGGGAGGCATCCATAACCATGCCCATGCGCTCCTGGCTTTCGTTGCCAACGATTTCTTTGGCCGAAAGGGTAGGGTCGCCAACAGGCAGAGCGCCGATTTCGATTTTGCCACCGGTTTCTTCAACCAGTTCGCTCAGGGCATTGAGGTGACCGCCGGCACCGTGGTCATGGATTGAAACAATCGGGTTTTCGGGGCTTTCGGCAAGTGCACGGATAACGTTGGCGACGCGCTTCTGCAT
>CAZDVP010000046.1:0-13418 GCA_964508865.1 uncultured Bacteroides sp.
AGAGCAGGTTGGAGTAGCTCTTGCCGGTTTTGGCGTCGGTGTGGTCGCCGATTTCCAGCGAGGTGCAGTCGGCTGTCAGGCCGCTGTGGAGGCAGGAGCTAACGCGCGGACCCAGGTCGCGGCCAATGCAGGTTGCGCCCATCAGGCAAATCTGCGGCTTGATCTGCTTGAACAGGTTGATCAGCAGAGCGGCGTGGGGGTTGGTGGTGTAGGGGAAAAGGCGGGCGTCGTCAACTTTATAAACGAGGTCTACGCCATAGGGGGCGAGAACTTTTTCAACGTCGCCGAGATTATGGCCGGCCACTACGGCTTCGAGCTTCACGCCGAGTTTGTCGGCGAGGGCGCGACCCTTGGTGAGCAGCTCGAGGCTGACGTCGGCAATGTGGTCCTCAGCCCATTCGCAATAGACGATGAGGTTGTTGTTGTCTTGTGTCATAATGGTTTAGCCGATGGTGTGGTTGGCAATAAGTTCTTTGATGAGGTCTTCGATCTGAGCGTCGTCGTTGTCAATGCGGCGGGCGTCCTTGGCGGTGAACACAACGTTCACAACGGTTTTAACCTTTGTGGGCGAGCCGGGGAAGCCGATCTGTTCGGGGTCGGCGTCGACATAGGCTGCACCCCACTCCACTATGGCTTCGGGGCAGCGCTCGTCGGCACGCTTCTGGGCTTCTTCGCTCATTGCGGCACGCTCGGTGGGCGATGCGGCATATTTGAACTGGCAAACGCGGCGGGCATTGCGCGGGCGGCATTCGTCGGCCGAACCGCCAACGGTTACCAGGCAGGGCAGAGGTGCCTTAACGGTCTCAACGCCGTTTTCAAGGCGGCGCTTAACGGTTACGTAGCCATCTTTCAGGTCAACTATTTCTTCGGCATAGGTTACCTGGGGAATGCCGAGCTTTTCAGCAATCTGGGGACCAACCTGGGCGGTGTCGCCGTCGATTGCCTGGCGGCCGCCGAGAATAATGTCGTAGCCCTCCATTTTGCGGATTGCCTGCGAAAGCGAATAGCTCGTGGCCAGAGTGTCGGCGCCACCCAGGGCGCGGTCGGTCAGAACTACTCCGCGGTCGGCGCCGCGATAAATTGCTTCACGAATGATTTCAGAGGCACGCGGAAGACCCATTGTCAACACCGTTACCGTGGAGCCGGGATTGGCATCCTTCAGGCGCAGAGCCTGCTCCAGGGCGTTGAGGTCTTCGGGATTGAAAATGGCGGGCAACGCTGCGCGGTTGATTGTGCCATCTTCTTTCATTGCATCTTTGCCCACGTTGCGGGTGTCGGGCACCTGCTTGGCAAGCACGATGATATTAAGGCTCATACTATAATATAATATTTAGTGAATGATATGATTGCGTTCCGAAAAGCGCATAATGCAGGCTGCAAAGATACCAAAAATTTTCGAAACTCAAAAAACTTTTAAAAATTTGTCGTATATTTGCGCTCCCGTTATCTATAGGACGAATTTATTTTTTCCAATCATAAAGCACTAATAATGTTATTCATGAAAAAAAATCTGACACGATTTTTTGCGATGCTGCTGACTGCAGTGACCGTCTTTGGCGTCGCCGCCGGCGAGCGCCCGCGTTCAGTCGCGCCAACCGCCGCGGCCGGCATGCCTCAGCTGCTCGGCTCGGTTATCTGGTCGGCCACTGAGTCCGACTATTTCAGCGCCTACGGCCTGTTCACCATTCCCACCAACGACTCGCAGCAGTTTAACCGCCTGTTCAGATACGCCAACGCCCACTATGGCGGCGTGTTGATCGACAAAACCTACTACACCTGCGAATACTACGAATTTCCCGGCTACGGTGCCAATATCTACTACACCGGCTATGACCTCGAAACCGGCAGAGAGGTCTATTCAGCTTCCGGCACGGCCTATACCTATTCCATGACCTACGACGCAACAACGTCGACCGTCTATGCCATTGCTAACCTCGACCGCCGCTTTGTTCTGGTCAAAATCATTTTCGACACTGAAAACCGCCGCATGATTCTCGACCCCGTCAACGTTATCACCCTCGAGGAATATGGCCTCTGGAACTCTATTGCCTGCGACAGCAAAGGCCAGCTCTGGGGCATCTACAGCGACTGCGTCCTGCCGCAGAGCGACGATGACCCGATGGTCTGCACCGGCTCGACCCTCTATAAAATAAACAAGGAAACCGCCGCGCTGACAAAGGTCGGCGAAACCGGTTTTGACTCGCTCTATGCCTCCGACGCCACTTTCGACCTGAAAACCGACCGGCTGTTCTGGACCGTGTCGAACGCGTCCGACGAGGGCCTGCTGACCGAGGTCGACACCACCACCGGCAAAGCAACGGTTATCTACGTTTTCCCCGGCAATGAAGAAGTTACCGGCCTGGTGATTCCGACTCCCGAAGCCGCCGACGACGCTCCCGCCGCCCCCACCGACCTCAAAGCAAACTTTGCCGGCGCATCGCTCAGCGGCACTGTTGACTTCCGGGTGCCCGCAACCCTGTTCGACGGCACTCCCGCCTCCGGCGCCGTTGCCTACACCGTTCTGGCCAACGGCCAAAGCATTGCAACCGGCTCCACCACCTTCGGCGCCAAAGTCGCCGCCGCCGTTACCCTCCCCTCGGCCGGGTTCTATACTTTCAGCGTAACCCTCAGCAACGCGGCCGGCCCGAGCCCCGCGGTTGAAACCAAAGCCTACGTTGGCGCCGACACCCCCGAATCCACCTCAGTCACCGCGGCCTATGCCGGCGGAACCATGACCGTCAGCTGGAATCCGGTAACCGCCTCCATCAACGGCGGCTACATCGACGTCGACGCCATAACCTACACCGTTACCCGCTTCCCCGACAAAAAAGTAGTTGCCGACAAGATTTCGGCCACAACCTTCACCGAAAAGCTCGACATTCCCGCCGAGCTCACCAACTACTATTATGAAGTGGTGGCCTCCTATGCCGGCCTCAACTCAACCCCGGCCAAATCCAACGTTGTTTCGCTCGGCGCGGTAACCCCGCCCTTCACCGCCACATTCGATGACTCGCTCAACGGCTTCTCGGTCGTAGACAGCAACGGCGACGGAACCACCTGGTCAGCTATCGACGGCCACGCTCAAATTATCTACAACCGCGACCTCGACATGGACGACTGGCTGATTTCGCCCGCAATCAAGCTCTCGGCCGGCAAAATCTACGACATCGCCGCCCAATTTTCGTGTGGCAACGAGGACGTAGCCGAACGCATCGAAGTGAAAGTCGGCAAATCGGCCGACCCCGACGCAATGACAACCGTTCTGCTCCGCCCGACTGTCATTAACCAACCCGAAGAAAGCCCGCTGGAATGGTCGGACGTGTTCGCGCCCGAGACCGACGGCTACTACTATGTTGGCCTACACGGCATATCGGATAAAAACACCTTTATTCTCTTCGTCGACAACTTCTCGATTACCACCCTGAAGAACGAAGACGGCCCCGCACCCATCAGAGACTTCAAGGTTACCCCCGGAGCCGACGGCGCCCTGACGGCAACGATTGCCTTCACCACCCCCTCGACCACCATCAGCGGCAAGCCCCTGTCGGAGCTCACCAAAATTGAGCTGATGCGCGACGGCCGGCTGATTCACACCTGGACCGCACCCGCCCTCAACACCGCCCTGACCTATACCGACCGGCTGCCCGAGGCCAACGACTACGTCTACTCCATTCTGCCCTACAGCAGCCTCGGCAGCGGCATCAAAACCGAAGCCGAAGTCTACGTCGGCATCAACTACCCCGCGGCGGTCGACGGCGTCAGAGCCTTTGAATCCGGCAATAAGCCCGGCGAAGTAACCATCGTCTGGAACGCTGTTACCATGAGCGAAGACAGCGTGCCCATCGACCCGGCGCTGGTAAAATATCGCGTAAACCAGATTATCAACGGCAACGGCATTGCCATTACCGGATTCATCGAAGGCACGTCCTACACCTACCAGGCCGTTGAGCCCGGCACCCAGGACTTTGTTCAGTATGCCATGATTGCGGCCACCGAACGCGGCTACGGCGACATTCTGAACTGCTCGCTTTCGTCCATCATTCCGGCCGGCACCCCCTACAACGACTTCCAGATCAGCAGCCAGGCCGACATCGACAAATATCTGATCGGCATCAACAGCCGCGGCGGCGGTGCCTGGTCGGTCTACGACGACATGTTCATGCCCTCGCAAGACGGCGACAACCGCCTGCTGGCAATGTATGCCGCCTACGAGGATAGCTACGGCGACCTCTACACCGGCCTGATTTCGCTCAAGAACTTCACCAAACCCGCCCTTACGTTCTACACCTATAATATCGGCGACCTGGCCGACAACACTCCCGACACCAACGAAATCACCGTTAGCGTCAGAGTCAACGGCACCCCCGACTTCGTCGACGCCAAAACCGTTGTTGTCAGCGAAACCGGTCCCGCCAACTGCTGGAACCGCATCATCGTTGACCTCTCCCCCTGGGCCGGCCAGACCATTCAGCTTAACTTCTACAGCATCGTAAAGGCCGCCTCCTACACCATTATCGACAACATCAAGGTCGGCAACCTCTATGCCAACGACCTGGCCATGCTGCCCCTGCAGGCTCCCGAAAAGGTTACTGCCGGCAACCGGTTCACAATCAACGCAACAGTTGCCAACGAAGGCACCGCCGACTCCGGCGACTACACCGTTGAACTCTATGCCGCCAACCAGCTCGTGGCCTCCAAGCAGGGTCCCGCCATTGCCGGCGGCCTGCAGGCTCAGGTTGACTTTGAGCTGACAATGTCACCCATTGCGAGCGGCAACATCGTTTACACCGCCAAAGTCGTTACGCCCACCGACGAAAACAACGCCAACGACCGCAGCGCCGGCGCCAGCGTCAAGGTCGAAAAGTCAACCCTCCCGGCCGCAACCGACCTCAGCGCAGCCGCAACCGACTCGGATATCCGCCTGAGCTGGACCGCGCCCGACCTCGATGCAATCAAGGCCGACGCCATTACCGAAGACTTTGAAGACGGCCTGCCCTTCACCTCGCGCTATGGCGAGTGGGTGTTCATCGACGGCGACGGAGTGCCGGTCGACGGCTTCTCAAACGTTGATATCCCCAACATCATTGCCGGAAAGACCACGGGCTCCTTCTGGATCTGGGACACCAAAACCCTGGGCAACGGCGACCAATACCTCGGCGCCCACTCCGGCTCAAAATATTTGTTTGCCCTCTACCGCACCGACATGGGCCGTTCCGACGAATGGGCCATTTCGCCCGAACTCAACGGCGAAGCGCAAACCATTTCAATCTACGCCAAGAGCTACCACTCCGACTACCCCGAGCAAATCAAACTGAGCTACTCCGACGGCAGCATCGACCCCGCCGACTTCACCGTGGTTAAAACCGTAGGCAAGGTGGCCAACGACTGGACCGAATATAAATTCGACGTCCCCGCCGGAGCCAAACGCTTCGCAATCAACTCCTGCGCAACCAACTCGTTCATGCTCATGGTCGACGACGTTACCTACATCCCCGCCAACGCTCCCCGCACCGTCAGCTTCGAGGGCTACGACGTTTACCGCAACGGCCTGCTCCTCAACTCCGAACTGCTCAGCGCCTGCGACTATGCCGACACCTCGGTTGAAGAAGGCCACACCTACGAATACACCGTAGTTGCCGTCTACAACAAAGGCACTGCCGCTCCCTCCAACTCAGTCAGCGTGGCCTATAAAGACTCCGGCATCGACCAAGTCAACTCCAACGACCTGAACATCTCCGCCGCCCGCGGCTCCATTATCGTCAGCGGCGCCCAAGGCCTCCAGGTGGCCGTCTACACTGTCGACGGCAAGACCATCTACTCCGCCGTCGGTTCCGACCTGACCGTTATTCCCGTCCAGCCGGGCATCTACGTAGTCAAAGCCGGCTCCACGGCCCGCACCCTCTCCGTCAAATAACCTCCCGACCGACCCCGCTTCCACCCAAAAAGGCCGCCGACGTTCCCACGCCGGCGGCCTCCATTTTCTCAAAATTATGAATGCAAATTCGTGCTTTTATTCAACAAAATTATTTGGTGGCTTTGAAGCTCATGTCGAGGCCCTTGACGGAGTGGGTCAGGGCGCCTACGGAGATGAAGTCGACTCCGGCTTCGCCATAGCTGCGCAGGGTTTGCAGAGTGATGCCGCCCGACGATTCGATTTCCGTTGCGCCGTTGATGCGCTTAACGGCCTCGGCCGTGCGCTCGGGAGTGAAGTTGTCGAGCATGATGCGGTCAACTCCGGCAGCTAAGGCCTGGTCGATTTCTTCGGTGTTGCGCACTTCGACTTCAATCTTCAGGTCGCGGCCGGTTTCCTTGCAGTAGGCCTTGGCCGCGCTGACGGCCTTTTCGATGCCGCCGGCAAAGTCAACGTGGTTATCCTTGATGAGAATCATGTCGAACAGGCCGATGCGGTGGTTGCCGCCGCCGCCGATTTTAACGGCCTCCTTGTCGAGCAGGCGCATGCCAGGCTCGGTTTTGCGGGTGTCGATAACCTTGGCCTTGAGCCCCTTCAGCTCCTGCTGGTAGCGGTGGGTGGTGGTTGCGATGCCGCTCATGCGCTGCATGATGTTGAGCATGGTGCGCTCGGTTTGAAGCAGCGAGCGAACGCTCCCCTCAACCTCGAAGGCCACATCGCCCGGCTTTACTTCGGTGCCGTCGGTGAGAAATACGGTCATTTTCAGTTCCGGGTCGAATTTTTCGAACACCTTGCGGGCCATTTCAACGCCGGCCAGAATGCCCGGTTCCTTAATAATGAGGCGCTGCTTGCCGCGGGCCTCGGCGGGGATGGTTGAAAGAGTGGTGTGGTCACCGTCGCCAACATCTTCGGCAAAAGCCAGGGTCAGCAGGTCGTCGATCAGTTCTTCGCGCGATTTCATATTTTTTGCTTTTTGGTTTGATTTTTTTCTTAACTTTGCGCAAAATTACGAAAAATCGCAGACGTATGAAAATTTTATTGATGGCCGTTGGCCGCACGAGCATAGATTTCGTTCAAAAGGGCATTGCCGAGTATCTCGACCGGCTGCGCCACTATTTGCCCGTTGAGGTGAAAATAATCGCCGACCTCAAGCGCTCGGCCACCCTGACCCCCGAGCGCCAGAAGCAGCTTGAAGGCGAGGCTATCCTGGCGTCGCTGCAACCCTCCGACCAGGTTATTCTGCTCGATGAAAACGGCCGCGAATACACCTCGCGGGAGTTCGCGGCCTGGATGGAGCGCCGAATGGCTTCGGGCGCTAAACGTGTGGTTTTCATAGTTGGCGGACCCTTCGGGTTCTCCCCGGCGGTCTACGATCGCGCCGACTCGAAGGTCAGCCTTTCCAGAATGACTTTCAACCACGAAATGGTGCGCCTCTTTTTCGTTGAGCAGCTCTATCGCTCAATGACTATTCTGCGCGGCGAGCAGTATCACCACGACTGACCCCTGACGGCATCGAGGCAGAAAAACGCGCCGGCCACTCCGCTGAAAAATCCGATGGGGCTACCCCACCCTATCAGCGAAACCAACGCAACAGCCGCACCGGCAATAACCCCGGCGAGGTTGGCAATGGCCGAAAACGAAGGAACCGACTGGCGGCGCGAACGCGAAGAAGCGGAAGTGAGAGCTGAAGTTGTCATAGTTTTACGATTTTTAAGTTTCACACCGCAAAGTTCGCCCCACCTCGGGCAACCATATTGCCCACGATTGTTAAAATTCGAAAACCACTCCAAAAAAGGTCGCCCCTCCGAATCGGAGAGGCGACTTGAAATTACTTGATGATTACCTTGGTGGTTCCGGAGTCGGAGCGGCGTATGTAAACGCCGGGAGTCAGTTTGTCGGCATCAATCTCAACGCCCTTGAGGTTGAAATATCTGCACTGGCCGGAAGCATCGGCAACCGATATGGATTCAATTTCCGATGGAGCGGCTTCAATATTGATTGTGTCACTACTGAGAATATTACCTGACTCGTAATCCCTCAATACCAGATAGTATTCGCCCGCCGGGAGGTCCGAAGGCACAACGGTGGTGAAGGTAAACGTTGAGGAGCTGTTAGGCTCGATAGTCTGCTCGAGCGCTCCATAGCTATGCTTAGTGTAGAATCCACCATGTTCGATTGTGCAGAGAGAGAGTGAAAGCGGAATTAACTTGGGGGTATCAAACGTGCTGGCGATAACGGCTTCAACCTTCGAGGTCTGGCCCTGTATAAACACATTTGGCGTCGGGGTCAGGCTCTCCAGAGTAATCGTTCCGTTCGCCGGGCTCACCTCAACATTGGCCACTGCCTCAATCTCACCATCCTGCAGGAACACGAGGTAATAATCTCCGGGGTTCAATCTGATCAGAGTGCCGCTGAACTTAAACTCGCCTTGTGATTTGGCAGCCAAGGTTGCCGAAGCTTCTCCCAGATTGGTCTGAACAATATAACGACCATCTTCACTAAGCATACACAAATAGGCACCATAGGAGGTCGTTTTTTCAACACTATAGGTGTTCATCACCGTCAGATAAACCTCATAGTCTGCGCCCGAAACGAATCCGGTTGGGCATCGCCACGATTCGATAGTAAGGTCACCGGCAGGGTCTACAATTACCTCCACAACTTGCGAAGCAATAACCTCAGAAGTTATGTCGTCAACAACAACTATACTATAGTCCCCGGGCTCCAAATCTGCCGGAACCGTTGAAGAGAACGAAACAGTTTCTGTGCTATTAGCATTAACCGCAATCTCCCGGCTGCCATATTTCAAATGAGACTTAAAGCTGCCGTCTGCATTGACAGAACAAAGGTGCAGGCTGAAATTCATGCTGCGCGCAACAGCATACGTGTTTTTCAAAACCACATCTACCGTTGATGAATTACCTATAATCAACGGCTGTGGAGTAGCATTTATGCCGTTAACGCCGAATTCGCCGGCAAGCACCTCAACCTCATAATAATCAATCACGCTCATGTTTTGGGCAAACACAAGATAATATTGACCTGGGGCAACACCATTCAATGTGCCGTTAAATATCATGTCGGCTTGCGATTTCGCCGGGACGGTAACTGACGAAGACCCCAATTCAGCATAAATCCGCAACGATTCACCCTCGAGCTTACACAAGTAAGCATCAAGCGACACGCTTTTAGCCTCGCTAAAGGTATTGGAAATAGTCAGATATCCTTCGTAGGGCATTCCGAGCCAAAAACCCGTGGGGCATCGCCACGATTCGATAGTGAGTTCACCGGCAGGGTCTACAATTACCTCCACAACTTGCGAAGCAATAACCTCAGAAGTTATGTCGTCAACAACAACTATACTATAGTCCCCGGGCTCCAAATCTGCCGGAACCGTTGAAGAGAACGAAACAGTTTCTGTGCTATTAGCATTAACCGCAATCTCCCGGCTGCCATATTTCAAATGAGACTTAAAGCTGCCGTCTGCATTGACAGAACAAAGGTGCAGGCTGAAATTCATGCTGCGCGCAACAGCATACGTGTTTTTCAAAACCACATCTACCGTTGATGAATTACCTATAATCAACGGCTGTGGAGTCGCAGTTATGCCGTTAACGCCGAATTCGCCGGCAAGCACCTCCGCATCGTAAACTGCCACAATACCTTCATTTTGGGCAAAAACAACATGATATTGGCCGGGGTTGATGCCTGACAAGGTCCCGCTAAATTTCATTACGCCTCGGGATTGTGCAGGCAGATTCACTGAAGAAGTACCCAACCGCTCAACTATATAATATGTATTACCTTCAAGTTCGCATATATAAGCATCGAGCGTTACGCTTTTCGCCGTGGTGAACGTACTGGCGATGGTCAGATAGCCCTCAAATGCTTCGCCCGGAATAAATCCTGTCGGACAACTCCACGATTCATAAGTCAACTTACCCGATTCCGAAGGCTTGACAACCTCGGTTTCAACCATATTGGTCACATAGCTTGAGCCATCCTCAACAATACCGATATAATAGGTACCGGGGGTTAGATTACCGGGAACAGTCGCAGTTAAGGAAACGGTATTGGAACTGAAGCCCGCCACCGGAACGGATCTGCTACCATAGTTTAAGTCAATCTTCAAATACCCGTCGTCACCTCTATGCAAAAGGTACACGCTGAAAGCAAGACTCTTTACTGTGGAATAGGTGTTTTCGATAATCAAATTAACTGTCGACGCTCTGCCTATTTCAAGTGGCTGCGGACTGAAATACATATCGGTAACGCCAAAAGAGGCTATCACCTCAGCGCTGAAATAACCAACAACCGTATTGCCGTTTTTAAACACTATATAATATGAACCCGCATCTACCTTCGGCATTACACCGGTAAACGCCAATGTCGCCTCGCCAAATGCTCCGATAGTAGCCGAAGCTGAGCCTAAATCGGCAATCGTTGTTAAACTTTCAGGAGTTCCCTTACACAGCGAAGCCTTTAGTGTTACGGTTTGAGTAGTCAAAAAACTGCTAAAAACCGTCAGTGCGCCATTGAAAGGCTTGCCCGGCTCCAGATTGCCTGTGGTTTCCCACGAAGTTAGCCTGAATTCGCCGTCGAGAGATAGACCGCTCGACGAAACATTAAGCGTCAGGAACCGTGGGGTGCCATACACGAGTTTCATCAGTTGCCACCCTCCGTTATTTACCTTATAAACCGGATAGACCTTATAGGTGCCATTTGCCAGCGAGGTCGGGATTGTATTATAATATCCGCCGGCACCATAATATTCAGCGATAGTCCGATTATTGATACTGCTGGAGGAAACGTAGACCACATTGCCGGTTGAAACATTTTCCAACTTTACGCCAAAGGTGAAAGTCGCGCTCGCACACCCATAGTTGTAAAAGCCTCCATTATCGCTGCATGTGCCGATTATCAGTTCTCTTGAATCAATCAGACCGATAATCTGATCGTTGCAGCCAATATATGGCGTCGGAGCAACAGAGCCGCTTTTGGGTCTGCTTATTTTCAAGACGACGGCCTGATTATAGTTGTACCCGCCGGCACCGCCGCCGGTCCCCAGCGACGAAGGGTTGAGTGCCGACAAAACGAAATAGCCGTTTGACGTTCCGCTCCAACCCCAGTTGATATGGAACATGCCGTTTCCATCATAACCATCGCACACAAAGGCATGACCGCCTTTAGTACTCGAGCCGGAATAATAAACGGGGCCGGTCGTTTTGAGGTTATCATAGATTAACTGCGCCCATTCATCCGGACCATAGAAATCGCGAAGCAGATACTCTGCCGACACGTCATAGCCAAAGGTATTTACCAACGCACCCCTGACATCCGTGGAATAAGCGCCCGAGCCGCCATTTGCCGATATGTTGTAGCTCATCGCCACCGAATAACCGGCAGCCTGCATCAGGCGGCCAACGGCATTTGCCTGCGCGGTCGTATAGTCGCCGCTATATGAATCCAACATATTGTTCCACTCAAGCGTAACGGCCGGCGACGTAAGTTTTTGGCCGTTCCATGTATAGGAGATTGAAGGCACCTGGGCTTGCGGCCACTGATAATACTTCATAATCTGGGCCATGGCGGTTGCAACGCAGCCGGTAACGGTCTGTTGACCACCGATTGAAGGACAATACTTATTATAGGGGGAGCCCTGATCCCAAGTGGTTTTCAGCATCGGGGCGATTGCCGGCATCGAGGCCGATGCGGCCTTAGGGTCGGCCGTGGCTACACCATTGCTGCTGCCCCACTGAATTTCACGGGCATATTGTTCGAGCCACCACTGCATTTGGGGCGGCATGTTCTGCGGGTCGAAATTGCCGGTTTCGGAATAACCCAAAAGAGGAACTGCAACATCGTCGGCCGACACAAAAAGTGTGGCCGACGGGTTAGTGAACACATAATATGCCGGAACGCCATTCTCGGCTTCGCCGGTGAAAACCAACTGAGGCGATTGTGCATTTAAGCCCAAAGCCGGAGCTGACTTCTTTGAACCGATTGCACGCTGCAACGCCTGCGCCGGTTCCAGAACCGCGCCGTTGGCAGACCATATCAACCCCAAAGCGGCTAAAAGTGTGATAAATTTTTTCATATGATTTAGTGTGTTTATATGTGTGTGAATGATAGCCGCTTGCCGGAGCGATACGGCCGACGCGATCAGTCGCGCGATGAGCCGAAGAAGCGGAGCAGGTAGAGGAACAGGTTGATGAAGTCGAGGTAGAGGTTGAGGGCGCCGAGAGTGGCCAGGTGGCCGGCGGTGGAGGCAGGCAGGGTTTCGGCCATGCGCTTGATTTGCTGGGTGTCCCAGGCAGTCAGGCCGATAAAGATTGCAACGCCCAGGAAGCTGATAATCCACTCAAAAGTGCTGTTATGCCAGAAAATGCCCACCAGCGAGCAGATAATCAGACCGAACAGGCCCATGATCAGCAGCGAACCCATGCGCGACAGGTCGCTCTTGGTGGTGTAGCCATAAATGCTCATGGCTCCGAAAGTGCCGGCGCATATAAAAAAGGTCTTGGCAATCGAAGCGCCGGTGTAGACGGCGAATATCGGCGTGAGCGACAGGCCGTTGATAACGGCAAAAAGGTAGAACATACCCGCAGCGGCGGCCGACGACATTTTGGTCAGTCTGGCGCTCAGGAAAATAACAATGGCGATTTCGGCGATAAACAGGCCCCAATAAAGCAACGGGGTGTTGACCATCACCTGAAGGAAACCCATATTAACGGCCAGCAGCGAAACCAGCGCGGTTACGAGCAGACCGAAGGTCATGCGCATATAAACGCCTTTGAGCACGGTTGAAATGCGCGCACCGACGGCGAAGTCTGTGCCGCCATATTGCGGCATATTGTAGGGATAGTTATTCATCTTGCAGTGATTTTATTAAACGGTTAATTAAGCATTATTTACATTCTTTCAACAACGCCGATACCCAAAAGGTTGAGCGCGGTGCGCACTGTTTCGGCCGTTGCGCTGCTCAGGGCCAGGCGCAGCGAGCGCTTGGCCGGGTCGGTTTCGCCGAGAATCGTGCAGTCGTGGTAGAACTGGTTATATTCCTTGACCAGATCGTAGGCATAGTTGGCAATCAGGGCCGGCGAATAGGTGCGGCCAGCCTCCTGAACAACCGACGGGAAGTCGGCCAGGCGCTGAATCAGCGTGATTTCGCGCTCGCAGGGCTCAACGGTCGAATAATCGCCGATTTCAAAACCCTGGGCGGCAGCGTTGCGCAGAACCGAGCGGATGCGCGCGTAGGTATATTGAATGAACGGACCCGTGTTGCCGTTGAAGTCAATGCTCTCTTCGGGGTTGAAGGTCATGTTCTTGCGGGGATCGACCTTGAGCAGGAAATATTTCAGCGCGCCCAGGCCAACGACTTCGGCCAGATTGTCGAGCTCGGCCTGGTCCATACCTTCGAGGCGACCGCGCTCGGCGCTGACGGTCTTGGCATCGGCAACCATGGCGGCCATCAGGTCGTCGGCGTCAACAACCGTGCCCTCGCGGC
>CAZDVP010000047.1:0-13408 GCA_964508865.1 uncultured Bacteroides sp.
GTAGGCGTCGATGCGGCGGTCGCGGAGGAAGGGCCACCAGCGGCGGACTTGTTCGCAGCGGGCGAGGTCGATGTCGATAATGGCGAGGTCTTCTTTGTCAGTGGGTGCCTGGTAGAGGAATTCGCCCTGGGGGCCTGCGGCGAAGCTGCTGCCCCAGAATTGGATGCCTTCGGTTGCGCCGGAGGGGTCGGGTTCGAAGCCAACGCGGTTCACGGCGACTACGGGCAGGCCGTTGGCAACGGCATGGCCGCGCTGCACGGTTATCCAGGCCTGGCGCTGACGTTGCTGCTCGTCGGGGGTGTCGGAGGCGGCATAGCCGATAGCGGTGGGGTAGATGAGGATTTCGGCGCCGCGCAGGGCCATGAGGCGGGCGGCTTCGGGATACCATTGGTCCCAGCAGACGAGCACGCCGAGTTTGCCCAGCGAGGTCTGAATCGGTTCGAAGCCGAGGTCGCCCGGGGTGAAGTAGAATTTTTCGTAGTAGGCCGGATCGTCGGGGATGTGCATTTTGCGGTATTTGCCGGCCATGGAGCCGTCGGTGTCGAAAACAACGGCGGTGTTGTGGTAAAGGCCGGGGGCGCGCCGCTCGAACAGCGAGGTTACGATTACGCAGCCGGTTTCGGCAGCGAGACCGGAGTAGAATTCGGTTGAGGGTCCGGGAATCGGTTCGGCCAGGGAGCAGAGGTCAACGTTTTCAGTCTGGCAGAAGTAGAGGCCCTGATGCAGTTCCTGGAGCACGATGAGTTGCGCGCCCAGGGCTGCTGCGTTGCGGATTTTTTCGGCAAGGCGGGCTTGGTTGTCGGCGATGTCGGCGGTGTTATGCTGTTGGATAATGGCTGTTTTCATAGGAATGAGAATGCTGAGGGTTGGACTTGCATGGTTGCGCAATGGAGCGAGCCGTGCTGGCGGATCAGGGCGCGACAGTCGACGGGTATGATTTCGCGGTCGCTGAACACAACGCGCAGAGTGTTCATGGCGCGGGTGTCGTTGAGGGGCTGGCCATAGGTGGGCATCAGCACCGCATTGCCCACGACGAGATAGTTGGCATAGGTTGCGGGGAGGAGGGAGCCGTCGTCGGGGTCGGTTATGGGGTCGGGCATGGGCAGCTCGAACAGGTTGAACGGCTGGCCGTCGGCATTGGTGAACTCGGCGAGTTGGGTTGCGTCGACTCCGGAGCAGTAGAAAATGGAGTTCATGGGCGCGAGGCGGGCCAGGGTGTCGACGTGGCCGTCTGTGTCGTCGCCCGGCAGGGGTTGGCAGTCAATCCAGAGCACTTTGCGAGCATGCAGGCGACGGAGCAGCTCCGAGTTGATTTGCTCGCGGGTCATCGGCTCATTGCGGTTTGGGGCGAGCAGGCAGCAGGAGGTGGTCAGAATCGTTCCGTTGCCGTCTGATTCAATCGAGCCGCCTTCGAGCACAAAATCCTTATGGCACTCAACCGGGGCCTGAATGGCTTTGAGCTCGGCCAGGGTCCGGGTTGTCTGATTGTCGAAGTTCGAAGCGAACTTCTGGCCCCAGGCGTTGAAGCGGAAGTCGAGCAGAGTGCCGTCGGAGAGAGTCAGCGGGCCGTAGTCGCGAATCCAGGTGTCGTTGGTGTCGACGTGGATAACGGTTACGTCCGGGTTGCTGAATTTGGGCGCTTCGGCCTGCGGGGCGAGAATAATCACCTTTTCGCCGGCGCGGAGCAGCGCGTCAACAATGTTGCGGTAGCACTGTTGCACCTGGTCGAGCATATAGGCCCAGTCGGTTTGGGAGTGGGGCCAGGCGAGCATCACTGCACCGTGGCGCTCCCATTCGGCAAGTAGGTTAATTGTCGAAGTCATCGGTAAGGGTGTCCCAGATTGAGTTTTGGTTTGCAATATATTCCTCGGCATAGTCGAGGAAGCCGCGGCGTTCGGTGTGGCCGTTTTCGGCACACCATTCGCGGTAGGCATCGTAGAGCTCGGGGTCGTCGAGCATCAGGCGTTTGAATTCCGCTTCGGCCATGTCAACACTGCCGTAGGAGCGGAGCAATTCGTTGAAAGTGGAGAGTAAATCGTTCATGGTTTTTCAGGTCTTTGGATATGCAGCAATAAACACGTTGCGGCGGCGCAGTTGCGGGGCAACGCGGTGGAGTTCTTCGAGAGTTGTTATGCCAACAACATAATTAAAGGAGTCGGAGGTGTATTTTTCGCTTATCGACTCAAAGTCTATCAGGTTCAGGTCTACGGGGTCGCAGTAGCGGTAATAGATTCGGAAGGCAACGTTGTTGGTGAACTCAGGAATATTGGCCGACTGGATTTTTTTGTATTCGTAGCGGTAGTCGTATTGCGAGGCGGTTATGTCGCTCAGAATGGCCGAGCCGGTTGGGAAGCCGCCGGCGCCGCGGCCGAACATGAACTGCTTGTCGTAGCAGAGGCCTTTGATAACAACGCCGTTGAATTCGTCGTCGACGCTATAAATATATTTCTCGGTTGAGAGTAACTGGGGGAGCACCGCCATGCATAGGCGCCCGTCGGGGAGTTTTTCAACATGGCCAACGAGTTTTATGCGGCGCTCCTTTTCGTTGGCAAAGCGGATGTCGGCCTCGGAGAGTTGCGAAATGCCGAAAGTGAATATGCGCGCCGGCTCAACATAGAGTCCAAAGGCGTGGACGGCAATGATGACCAACTTGGAGAGTGCGTCCCAGCCGTCGACGTCGAGGCTCGGGTTGCTCTCGGCAAAGCCGGCTTCCTGAGCCAGCTTCAGCGCGCGGTCGTAGGGCATGTTCTCCTTGAAAACTTTGGTGAGAATATAGTTCGACGAGCCGTTGAGGATGCCTTTGACCGAAATGAGCAGGTCGTTGTCGTAGTATTCCTCGAGGTTGCGGATAACCGGAATGCTGCCGCAGGCCGAGGCATCGTAGAGTAGCGTGCTGCCGGTTTGGCGCTGAAGCTCAATGAGGTCGGGCAGATGTTCGGCCAGCATTTTCTTGTTGCCCGAAACGGCTGTGAGGCCCTGACGGAGCGCGCGGGTAATGAGTGCGTAGGAAGCGTTGGCATCGTCGATGAGCTCAACGATGATGTTGATTTCCGGGTCGTTGAAAATATCGTCGGGGTTATCGGTGAAGTCGGCCGGGATGTTGCGCTGCTTGGCGAGGTTGCGCACGCAGATGCGTTTGATTTCCACGCCTTCAGGGCGGATTGTGTTAATCAGCTCAAAGAGGGCGCTTCCAACAGTGCCGAAGCCGAAAAGGCCAATTTTCAGGTGTTTGCGTTTGCTCATTTCGACAGGAAGTTACAGATTATGGTGTTAAGTTGGCGGTGTTCAACAAGGAAACCGTCGTGGCCGAAGTTGCTTTCAATGGTTTCCATGCGGGCGTTGGGGATGCTTTCGGCCAGCTGGCGGGCATCGTCGAGGGTGAAAAGAATGTCGGATGTTATGCCGATAACCAATGCTTCGGGCTTGAATGATTTCAGGGCATCTTCGACTGAATCGGCGCGGCCGCGGGCAACGTCGTGGGCATCGACGGCGCGGCTCAGCCGATGGTAGCTGTAGGCATTGAAGCGGGCTGAAAGCTTTTCGCCCTGGTGGCGCTGGTAGGAGTGCACCCGCCGGCGAAACATGTTGTCGAGGTCGGTTGATGCTCCGCGGTCGGCCTGGGTCAGGTTATAGGCCGGCGCGCCGCGATAGCTCAGCAGGGCTATGGAGCGGGCTGCTTCAAGACCTTTGCTGCCTGCAGATGCGTCGGGTTGGCCATAGGTCGGGTCGGCTTCAATAGCCATTCGTTGGCTTTCGTTGAACGCGGCGGCCCATGGCGACGAAACGGCCGAGGTTGCAATCAGCGCCACTTTTTCGGCAAAGCCGGGCTCGATGAGCGCCCATTCCATACACTGAAAGCCGCCAAGCGAACTGCCGATGAGCAGCTTCACGCGCGAAATGCCTAAGTGTTTGGCCAGAAGTCGGTGGGCATTGACCATGTCGCGCACGGTCACCTCGGGGAATGAGCCGAACCATGGCCGGCCGGTTTCGGAATTGACCGACAGCGGCCCGGTGGTTCCATAGTGCGAGCCGAGAATGTTGGCGCAGACTATGAAGTATTTGTCCGGGTCAAGGAATCCGCCGGGCACTACGGTGTTGGGCCACCAGTCGGCAACGTCGCTGTTGGCAGTCAGAGCGTGGCACACCCAGATTATGTTGGAGTCATCGGCATTGCGCCGGCCAAAGGTGTGGTAGGCAATGTCGAGCTCCGGCAGGGTGATTCCCGATTCGAGCCGGAAGGGGTGGGGGGAGTGATAGGTCAATACCATTCTATGCCGTTGGAGTAGGATGAGCGTTTGTCGTATTTGAGGTCGGAGAGCATCGACGATTTGAAGGCGATGTGGAAGTTATAGCTTTTATAGGGCCCGAATGGAACGAAGCTGGCGGTCATCACGAAGTCATGGAGCTCGCGGCTGATGTTGCAGTTCATGTATGAAATCTTTTTCATACGGAAATCGTAGGACGCAGAGAAATTGAAGTCCCAGTTCGGGGTGGGTTTTATGGAGCCGGAGAAGCTTAGGTTATGGGTCAGCTTGCCTTTATACTCCATTTTTTCCTTGTCGAATTCGCCGTAGCCGTAGCTGATGGAATAGTTGACCGAGAAGTTCCAGGGGCACTCCATTTTCAGGTAGCCGTCGGCATCGAAATCATGGTTTCCCGACGATGAACCCTCCTTTTTGCTCTTTTTAGGTTTGGTGGTTTCGCCGGTGTCGTCTTCGCCGTCGGTCTTGGGCTTATCCTTGTCGCGCTTGAAAAGCTTGGTGAAGGTTGAGTTATTGAAGTTATAGGAAAAACTCGTGCCGGTCGACGACAGTCGGGCCAGGCCTTTGCCGGCCTGCAGACGGGTAACATTGCAGCGGTAGGGATTTCCATACTCGTTGAGGCGATAGGTGTAGACATCCCAAACGGCTGAGAGGTTGAGGTTGAAGCCGCGGGTTATGCGCAGCAGAATCGAAGTGTTGAGGTTACTCCAGTTCAGCGAGTCGGCGGCGAAGTTATAGCTTTCGGAGAGCGAGAGGTTTTCGATGAGCGAGATTTTTTTGTCTTCGAGCGAGTCGTTGGCGGCTCTCACTTTGGCTTCGAGGTTATTTGCCAGCGAGAAACTGACAACGCCCGATTTGCCGCGCCCGGGAACGCCGAATGCCGAGCCCTGATAGCGCGAGTAAACGACCTCCTGCATCTCGCCGTTGGCTCCGGGCTTCATGTAGCGGCCATAGTATCCCCAGCCGGGAGCGCCGAAGTCGGGCGATGCGGAGAGGCTGATGTTGGGGGTCATTACGTGGCGAATCATTTTCAGCGGGCTCTTGAAAATCGGTCGCCAGAAACCGTAGACCTTGGTTGAGAAACCCACCGAGGCGCTGAAGTCGAAAACGTTGTAGAAGCTATGGGTGGTGTCGGCCACTTCGGCTGCCGCATTGGGGTCCCACTGGCGGTTGATGCGGGAGGTGTACATGCGGTCGGTCATTGAAATGTTGGGCGAGATGTTGATGTACTTAAACAGCTGGAAGGTTGCCGATATGGGCAGCGAGTGGCGGATGCCGTTCTTCCAGTCCTTGATGAGCGATTTATGGAAAAACTCGTCTTGCTTAGCGGTCAGCGAGTTCTGGAGCTGAGCGTTATAGGAAATTTTTATGCGTTCATACCATTTTTCGGCACCGACGGCACGCTTGCGTTTGAAGGGCGCCACCTGCGACATGCTTACTGTCAGGTTCGGCAGCGAAACATTGAGCGTTTCGTCGCTGGAGCGCTGGGTAATGTTCATGCCGGCCGACATGCTCCACTTCGAACCGGGGAAGCGGTAGGTCATGTTGACGGTTGAACTCTTGGTGTTTTCGGTAAACGATGAGTTATAGTAGGAGTTTACGTTGTTGCGCGAATAGCCGCTGGTTGCGAAGTTTACGGAGGCGCTAAACGTCATGTTCGGGTTGAACTTCGAGTCCTGCTGGTGGTACCAGATAACCTGGAAGTTGGTTGATTTGGCATAGTCGGCGCTGCCTTTTTCGCCGTCGACGGTGTTGAGGTAGCTGATCTGGATGTTGCCGGCATACTTATAACGCTTGGAGTAGGCCGAGCGGCCGGTAACGCCCCAGGAGCCTTTGGTGTAGATCTGGCCGGTCAGGGCGAGGTCTATATTGTCGTTGAACGCGAAATAGTAGCCGCCGTTGTCGAGGTAGAGGCCGCGGCGGTAGTCGTCGCCAAAGGTCGGGAAGATGATGCCCGAAGAGTATTTTTTAGTAAACGGGAAATAGCCGAAAGGAACCGCCAGCGGCAGCGGCAGTCCGGCAAGCACCAGATAGGCGGGACCGGTTACTATGTTGCTGCCCGGCTTGACTTTGCCTTTGGTTATCTGGAAGTGGAAGTGAGGGTCGTCGTGGTCATCGCAGGTGGTGTACATGCCCTGTTCGATGAAGAACTCACCGTTTTCCATCTTTTTAGATTTGCGGCCAACCAGATAGCCCTCGCCCTGCTGGGTTACTACGTTGGTTGTGTAGCCGCGCATGGTCTTGAAGTTATAGCTCATGGTTTCGGCATCGTAGCCGTCGCCGCCCTGAGTGAATGTCGGGGTTCCGACGAGGATGCCGAGCGAGTCGGGCTGGCCGGTAGCGTTGACGTCCGACGTCCGGAGGTCAATGTTGATTACGGCCGCGTCGAGAGTAATGTCGCCGTAGGTAACGTGGCTGTCGCCATACATAAACGTTTTGTTGCGGCCGATAATAATCATGGAGTCAGAGGAGTTAAAGACCACTGTGTTGTCCAAATCGACCTTTTCGCGGCGAATTTTAGAGCGCTTCTGAAGAGCGGCAACCGAGTCGGCGGGGATGACCAACGAGTCTACAACGGCTACGGGCACAGAGTCAAACTCTTCGGCATTTAGGGCGAAAGAGCTTATAATTAGGCAAATAAGCGTGTATATTAAGTGTCTGAACACGTGATAGACTGAGTTTTACCACTGCAAAATTACTAATAAATATTGACAAATCAGAGTAAATGCGTAACTTTGCGCCGGAAAAATTATGAATTGGCTATTAAACATATTCGTTCAACACACTCCGCTGCAGGCGGTTATAGTGATTTCTGTTATTATTGCCATTGGTCTTGGCCTGGGCAAAATCAGAGTCAAAGGCGTTTCGTTGGGCGTTACTTTCGTGTTCTTTGTCGGCATTCTTGCCGGCCATCTCGGCATCAGCATCGATTCGCAGATGCTGCTTTATGCGCAGAATTTCGGTCTGGTTCTGTTCGTTTATGAGCTCGGCCTGAAAGTCGGCCCCGGTTTCTTCGCTTCGTTCCGTTCGGGTGGCGTTAAGCTCAACATGCTGGGCCTGGCAACCGTTTTGCTCGGAACCCTGGTCGCAGTCGCCTTTACGCTGACCTTGGGTATTCCGATGAGCGACATGGTTGGCGTTTTGTGCGGAGCAACGACAAATACGCCGGCCTTGGGTGCCGCGCAGGAAACGCTGCAGCAGTTGGGCATGCCCTCGGCTGGTGCCGCCCTGAGTTGCGCGGTTACTTATCCACTCGGTGTTGTCGGCGTTATTCTCGGATTCGTTGTTATCAGGAAACTGTTCACACGTCCGCGCGACCTGCAGGTGCATGTTCACGAAGACACGAACAAGCCCTTTATTGCGGCATATCAGATTCATAACCCCGGAGTGTTTAACAGGTCGGTGCGCGAGGTTGCCGCTTTCGCACCACACAAGTTTGTGATTTCGCGACTTTGGCACGAGGGTAGGGTGAGCATTCCGACTTCCGAAACAATTCTGCGCGAGGGTGACCGCCTGCTGATTATCAGCAACGACGAGGACGCGGCGGCGCTGACAGTTCTGTTCGGCCGGCGCGAGGAAACGGACTTCAATAAGTCAGACATTGACTGGAACGCCATTGACAGCACGCTGATTTCGAAGCATGTTGTCGTTACCAAGCCTGAAATCAACGGCAAGCGCCTCGGTTCGCTGAAACTGCGCAATTCATATGGCATCAACATTTCGCGAGTTTTGCGTGCCGGAGTGCAGCTGCTGGCAACTCCACAGCTTGTGCTTCAGTTGGGCGACCGCCTGACGGTTGTTGGCGAGGCCAAAGCGATTGAAAACGTCGAGCGAGTGCTCGGCAACACCACTAACACATTGCGCGAGCCGAATCTGGCAGCCATTTTTATCGGCATGGTTCTCGGTCTAATTCTCGGTGCGGTGCCTATCTATGTTCCCGGAGTTGACGCTACGGTTTGCCTCGGTGTTGCCGGTGGCCCGATTATCGTCGGCATTCTGGTCGGTGCTTTCGGCCCGCGGTTCCACCTGGTCACCTACACGACGCGTTCCGCCAACCTCATGCTCCGGGGCATCGGCCTGTCGCTATTCCTTGCCTGCTTAGGGTTGAGTTCCGGCGCCGATTTCCTCGAAACTGTTATGAGCGGCGACGGCCCCAAACTGATTCTTCTCGGTTTCATCATCACTGTTGTACCGGTAATTCTGATGGCGATTCCCTCGATGCGCATCTTCAAGGTCAACTTCGGTGAGACCTGCGGAATGCTTGCCGGAGCCATGGCCAACCCGATGGCTCTGAACTATAGCAACGACACCTGCCAGAGCGACGACCCGGCGGTTGCCTATGCCACTGTCTACCCGGTTTCGATGTTTGTCAGGGTGATTATCGCGCAGCTGCTCGTTGTTTGCTTCTATTGAACAGCCGCGATGGCTGAGGCGTTATGATATTGAACTAAATATTTTAATATCATGACCAAAGTTACTTATATTGACCATAGCGGCTTCGCTATTACTACCGACGATGCCATTCTGGTGTTCGACTATTACCGCGACCCATCGCACGCGCTGCATAAGCTATTGAATCGCAATCCGGAGAAACCGGTTGTGTTCTTTGCTTCGCATCGTCATCCCGACCATTATAACCCCGGAATTTTTGAAATCGCGCAGGATCACCGCCGCACCTATGTGCTCTCGAACGATATCCCCGCAATGAAGATACCCACAACGCTCAACGTTGCCGGAATGAGCCCGGGCGACGTAATCGAAAATATTCCCGGATGTTCAAGGGTCAAGGCTTATGGTTCGACCGATGTAGGCCTTTCGTTTTTCGTTACGACGACCGACGGCACAACAATTTTCCATGCCGGCGACTTGAACCTCTGGCACTGGAAGGATGAATATACCGACCGCCAGATCGAGCGCGCATCGCAGAAATTCGACATGATTCTGAACTCAATCAGCAGCGAAGTCAGCGAAATCGACATCGTTATGTTCCCCGTTGACCCTCGCCAGGGCACCGACTTTGCCGAAGGCGCCCACCGTTTCCTCAAAACGGTTAAGGTCAAGGACTTTTTCCCCATGCACTTCTGGGGCGAATATAAGGAGGCGTGCGACTTCCCCGCTTATGCCGAGTCTGACGTGACCAATTATCATTGTCTGCACACCCCGGGCGACTCCGTTGAACTTTAATTCAAGTTACAGAATACAGTAAGCCCTGTCGGTCATCTGGCCGGCAGGGCTTACTAATTATTCGGCTTCGGGAACTATGAGTTTGTAGCCTTTGCCGTGGATGTTGATGATTTCGATAGAGGGATCTTCGCGCAGGTGCTTGCGGAGCTTGGTGATGTAAACGTCCATTGAGCGGGCGTTGAAGTAGTTATCGTCAATCCAAATGGTTTTCAGGGCGTAGTTGCGCTCCAGAATCTCATTGGCGTGGTTGCAGAGCAGGGTCAGCAGTTCGCTCTCCTTGGTTGTGAGCTTGGTTGACTTGTCGCCGTTCATCAGCGTTTGCTTCTGGGTGTCGAAAGTGAGCTTGCCGAGGCGGAACATGGTAATGTCCTTTTCGCGTTTGCCACGCACGCGGCGCAGAATAGCTTCGATACGGAAAACCAGTTCCTCCATCGAGAACGGCTTGGTTATATAGTCGTCGGCACCAATCTTGAAGCCTGAGAGAATATCTTCCTTTAGGGCGCGTGCGGAGAGGAAAATAATGGGCACTTCGGCGTTGACGTTGCGGATTTCCTGAGCAACCTGGAAGCCGTCTTTTTCGGGCATCATGACGTCAAGCACGCAAAGGTCATATTTGCCTTTGAGGAAAGCCTTGTAGCCCTGGTCGCCGTCGGGGTAGAGTTCGGCTTCGAAGCCCTTTGCCTGGAGGTATTCGCGCAGAAGCATACCCAGGTTCTCATCGTCTTCGCAGAGCAGGATTCTTGTTTTTTCTTCCATAGTTAAGTGTATTTAAAGTTTAAAAATTATTCTTGGTCATCGTTGCCGGTTAGCAGCGGCAGGGTAATTGCAAAACGCGTTCCGACGCCGGGTTCGGACTCAACGGTTATGTCGCCGCGGAAGTCGCCAACCATTTTCTTGACGTAGGATAGGCCGAGGCCGAAGCCTTTAACGTCGTGGCGGTTGCCGGTGCTGACGCGATAGAACTTGTCGAAAATCTTGCCGAGGTCATCGCGTTTGATGCCGATGCCGTTGTCGGCGATTTCGATTCGGAGTTTGTTGGGCGTTGGGTTCGAAGTGGTTATCAGCAGCTGCATCGGCACATCCTTGCGGCGATACTTGACCGCATTGTCCAGGAGGTTGAAAATCACATTGGTGAAGTGCATTTCGTCGACCTCAACGCGCGAGTTCGGAGCGGAAAGGTTCGTTGAGAGCTTGCCGCCATATTTCTCAACCTTGAGCTTGAAGTTATGGGCAATGGAGCTGATGGCCTCGTTGGCGTTAACGTCGGTGAGGTTCAGCACCTGCTGTTGCTGATAGTAGAGCGACATCTGCAACACCGTTTCCACCAGGAAGCGCAGGCGGCGGGTGTCGTCGTTGATAACGTCGGCAACGTGCTTCATCATGGTTTCGCTCTTGCGCACGGCAGGGTCGGCCAGCATCTGACCGGCAAGCGATATGGAGCTTATCGGGGTTTTCAGCTCATGGGTCATATTGTTGATGAAGTCGGTTTTCATTTCGTTGATTTTCTTTTGTTTGAACGCTGTCATTATGGCGTAGATGAAAATCAGCAGCATGATTATGGTGAACATCATCGACGGAAGCATGAAGCGGATGGAGGAGAAGATGTAGTTACGTCGGGTGGGGAAGAACACGCTCAGATAGTTGATGCGCGTCGAGGGGTCGTTGGGGAAGAGCACAGTGGAGTAGATGCTCGGATTATCGCGCAGCGCGCGGGCCGAGGCTATGGGGTAGCCATGGGTGCGGTAGATAATGGTGTGGTAGCGGTTTGTAACGGCAAAGTCGAAAGGAATGTCGATGCCGTTGTTGGCCAGTTCGCTATGGAGCAGCGAGCGCACCAGAGCCGAGTCGGCGCGCTGCGCAATCGGGCGCTGGGAGCTTTGGGATATAATTTTGAGGATTACTTCGTCGAGCAGTCCGCGCTGGTAGAGATATTTGCCGTGGAGCTTGTCGGGTTCGAGCGAGGTGCCGCTGTTTGCCAGCGAGGGTTGGGTCGATGATTTGATTTGCGAAATCTGGCTCTGAGTGCCTTCGAGGGTCAGGTTGCCGGTGATGCCGGTCTGGGTTGTGAAGCTGGTTGCCACTCCCTCGCCGGAGCCGGCGGTCTTGACTGCCTTGAAGTCTTCCACGCCGGCCAGATTCTCTTCCAGAAAATGCTTGGCCTCAATCTGTTCCAGCATAACCGAAACGGCATAGAGCGAGCGACTCACGTTCTCGTCGAACTGGTCGTTGCGCATGCGCACCATGCTGCTCATGTAGAGGAACTGCACGTAGATGAGTCCGATGAATGTGAGCACCATGGTTATGGTGAGGAACCAAATTGTAGATTTCTTCATTCGCTTATTGAAGGCTGAAATTATATCAAATTAACGATTCAAAACAGAATTTGTTTTAACAATTAAGTGCAAAATTAACTAAATTTTTGTTGAAATGCAAATTTTTCAGTTCAAAAAAACGATATTCGCAAAAATTTGCGTAAATTTGCGGCTCATATATTTAAATAAACCAACTAAAAGATTAAGCTTACTACATCAGAAGAAAGATGGGTGGTAACTCAGTAACCGTTATGTTCGCCGAGCCGCAGCACGCGGTACATGCCGAACACATTTGCAACTTAATTTACGTGTCAGCGCTTCAGCGAGGCACCGGCATTGCCCGGCGCAGCAACGAATATATTGCAACAAAGATTACCGGCGGCAAGGCAGTGGTTGCCCTCGACGGCGACCGTCTGGTTGGATTCAGCTACATCGAGAGCTGGGGCCACGGCGATTATGTTGCCACCTCCGGTTTGATTGTTGACCCGGAATACCGCAACCTCGGTCTGGCAAAGGCTATCAAGGAAAAGACTTTTGAACTGGCCCGCACCCGATTCCCGTTTGCCAAGATATTTTCCATCACCACATCACTGCCCGTTATGAAGCTCAACTCACGTTTGGGCTACATACCCGTGACATTCAGCGAGCTGACCAGCGACGAAGAATTCTGGAAAGGCTGCGAGGGCTGCGTTAACTACGACATTCTGCAGCGCAACAAGCGGAGGATGTGTCTTTGCACCGGCATGCTCTACGACCCCGCCCAGAACGCTCCAAAGCGCGGTCGATTCGCTCCCTATATGATGTATGTTAAAAACAAACTTGCAAAAATTTTTCACCTTAAATAAACATGGAAGATAAGAAGAAAGTGCTGCTGGCATTCAGCGGCGGTCTTGACACCTCGTTTGCAGTGAAGTACCTCAGCGAGGATCTCGGTTATGAAGTTCACACCGCAATTGCCAACACCGGCGGCTTTAGCGTTGAAGAGCTCGCCAACATCGAAAAGCGCGCCTATGCGCTCGGCGCAAAGAGCCACGCAACGCTCGACATTACCGGCATGTATTATGAAAAATGTATCCGTTACATGGTCTACGGCAACATTCTGCGCAACGGAACCTATCCTATTTCGGTTAGCTCCGAACGCACCTTCCAGGCCATAGCCATTATTGAATATGCAAAGCAGATTGGCGCGCATTGCGTTGCCCACGGCTCGACCGGCGCAGGCAACGATCAGGTGCGTTTCGACCTCACTTTCCAGATTCTTGCACCGAACGTTGAAATCATCACCCCGACCCGCGACCTGACCCTTACGCGCGAATATGAAATCAACTATCTCAAGGAGCACGGCTTCGAGGCTGACTTCAAGAAAATGGAATATTCCATTAACAAAGGCCTCTGGGGCACCAGCATCGGCGGCAAGGAAACTCTCCGCTCAGAGCAGACGCTGCCCGACAGCGCTTATCCCTCGCAGGTCACAGCGCAGGGCGAGGAGAGCCTCAAAATCACTTTCGACAAGGGCGAAATCAGTGCGGTTAACGGTCGACCCTATGCCAACAAAGTCGACGCCATCCGCGAAATCGAGGCTATCGGCTCCAAGTTTGGCATTGGCCGCGACATGCATATCGGCGACACCATTATCGGCATCAAGGGCCG
>CAZDVP010000048.1:0-12885 GCA_964508865.1 uncultured Bacteroides sp.
TAACGCCCAGTGCAAGAACATCGTTACCGAATGGCACAAGCTGCTGATGCTCGCCAGCATCGACGAACTCTGGAAGGAACACCTCCGCGAACTCGACGAGCTGCGCCATAGCGTTCAGAACGCAACCTACGAGCAGAAAGACCCGCTGGTAATCTATAAGGTTGAGTCGTTCCACCTGTTTGAGGCTATGCTCAAAAACCTCAACGACAAGGCAACGGCAGCCCTGATGCGCGGCCAGATTTACGTTCGCCAGGCTCCGCCGTCGGAAACCGCATCTGCCCAGGGCGACGAAGAACCCAAGCGCAACCAGCCCGAAGTGCAGCGCGCAACGGCCCAGAAAACCGACTATTCGCGCTATAACGCCTCCAAGGCCGAAACCCACGAAGGCGCCGCCGCGCAACGCGCCGCAGCTAATGCTCCCCAGGGTCAGCGCCCCGCTTCGACTCCCGTCAAGGCCGCGCCCCGCATTGGCCGCAACGACCCCTGCCCTTGCGGAAGTGGCAAAAAATACAAAGCCTGCCACGGCAAAGGTCTGTGAAGAATCTCTATCGGATATTACGAACCTTAATGGTATCCCTGCTGTGTTTCGCGGTAGGGATACCGATATTATTATACCTTCTGCTCTGGCTCAATCCGGTGCACGAAAAAATGCGCACCGTGGCCGTCGGGCAGCTGTCGGAACTTCTTGGGGCCGACGTTGAAATCGGCCGTCTGCGCGTCTTGCCGTTCAACCGCGTCGAGCTATCGAACGTTGCCATTATCGAGCAGGGCGACACCCTTTTGACCGCCTCGGCCCTCAATGCAGGCATCAGCGTGCGCAACCTGCTGCTGCGCAGGCGCCTGGTCATCACCGACGTTGAGCTTATGAGCCCCGACATCAGGGTGCGCCGCGAGTCGCCTCAGGCGCCGCTCAACATTCAGCCCGTAATCGACCGGCTCAAGGGCGACGGCTCCAAACCGCCGTCGGAATTTGACCTGGCGGTCCACACGGTCGTTATCCGCTCGGGTAGCGGCAGCTATAACGTCGACTCCGCTCCGGCCCGGTCCGGCTTCGACCCGAACCACCTGCAGCTATTTGACTTCAACGCCGACCTGACCGCTCCGCGCATCAGCAACGGCAAGATTCTGGTGAGCCTGAAGCGACTGACCATTGCCGAGCAGTCGGGCCTGCGAGTGCGCCGCCTGGCCGCCAACGTGGAACTAAGCGATTCGCTGCTTTCGGTCAGCGGCTTCGACCTGGCGCTCAACTCAACGGAGCTGCGCATCGAGCCTACCGTTTTCAATCTGCGCGCCCATGAAATCGGCCGGCTCCGGCTGCAATCGGGCTCGATAGTTAACCTGGCCGACCTGGCTCCGATAGTGCCGCAGCTGGCCGAAGTGCCCTCGCCGCTGCTGATTCAAGCCGACGCGCAACTTTTCCGCGATTCGCTCAGCCTCAGCCGCCTGGAGTTGAACGTGCCGTCGCATCTGCTCTACGCCAACCTGCGCGCTCAGGCCTCTCCCCGCACGGCCTCCAGCCCGCGGCTGGAATTTGGAGTCAACGGCAAAGACCTCGCCAACACTCTCAGGCTCTTCACTCCGCTGAAACCTAAAGCCACTCAGCTGCTCGAATCGTTAGGGCAGATTTCGTTCGTCGGCTCGGCCGGCTGGTCAAAACCCAAAAACGTAAACGTCAACGGCTTGCTGACCAGCAATGCCGGTTCAATCGCTCTCGACGCCAAACTCGCCGCCAGCCGGCTGCTCGCAACCGCCGAGTCGCCCGACCTGAACCTGGCGCTGCTCGTGCCCGACAAGCAATTAGGCTCGGCCGACTTCGCCGCAACCGTGAATCTGACCCGCTCCGACGGCATGGTTTCACTGCTGATTGACCGCATAGGCTGGCGCGGCAGAACGGTCAGAAACATCGCCGCCACGGCTAACTACCACAACAAGGAGTACCGCGCGGGAGTTACCATTGCCGACTCGGTCCTCACGGCCGGCGCCAATCTGGAGCTCGACATGACCGCCGACCATACTGCCGCCTCGGTGCTGGCCAACATCAACTCGTTCAGCCCCGCCGCGTTCGGGCTCATGCCCAAATTCGAGGGCTACACCGCGTCAGCCCTCATTGAAGGCGAATTTTCGGGACCGGAGCTGCTGCAGCCAACCGGCCGGCTGACAATCAGCGACCTGGCGTTTGTTGACGCCAGCGGCCGCGGACTGCGCGAGGACCCTATTGTTGTCAAATCGGACTTCACATCCGAAACCGAGCGGCGCATCGAGCTGACCTCCGACCTCATCGACCTCACGGCCCACGGCAGCATAAACCTGAAAACCTTAGGAGCGGCCGCTGGCAATCTGCTGGCCGAAGCGCTGCCGCAATACTTCGCCCCGCAGCCGGTCGACACTCTCGCCCCCAACAACTTCGCTCTGAGCGCCACGATTCACGACAACGCCCCGCTGCTCAGTTTTATCAACTCGCCGGTTGAGCTGCTCTACCCCATTTCAATCAGCGGCCAACTGTCGGAACCCGACCGGATGGCCGAGGTGTCGGTTTCCGCTCCCTATCTCAACAAGGGCAACTCGCTGATTTCCCACACACGGCTCGATGCCACTCTCGGGCGCAATTCGGAGCTGAAGGCCGTTAGCGTTATGCCATCCAAGTTCGGCAACATAACGCTCAACCTCAATGCCGACCTGACCGACAATCTCGGCAACCTGAATTTCAACTTCGCCAACGACCAGTCGGTGCGCTACGGCGGCACTCTCAACGCCTCAATCCGCCCTCTTGACTCCGGAGCCGACATCCACATCAACCCCGAAACGCTCACTCTGGGCAACGTTGACTGGAACATCGAGCCGGCCTATATCGGCCTGCGCGGCAAGTCGGCCATTCTCCATGGCTTCGGCATTGCCCGCCCCGGCCAGGAGCTGGCAATCAACGGCATGGTGTCGGACCGCGCCGACGACCGCCTGATTGTTGAGCTCGACAACGTCAACGTTGACTATATTTTCCAGACCCTCCGCCTGAACCCCTCAATCACTTTTGGCGGCGACGCCACCGGAACGGTCGTGGCCTCCGGCATTCTCTCGCCCGAACCGGTTCTGCAAACCAACGACCTGTTTGTTCGCAACCTCAGCTACGGTCACTGCGTTATGGGCGACGCCTCGATTTCCTCGCGCTGGAACAACGAAACCCACGCCGTTGAAATCTACGCCGACATTCCCAACCGCCGGACCGGCGGCAAAACCATTGTCGACGGCAAAATCATGCCCCTGTCCTCGCAGCTCGACTTTGTCTTCACCGCCAACCACACTCCGGTCGGCTTCATCCATAACTTCACCAAAAACTGGGCCTCCGGCGTAGGCGGCACAGCTTCGGGCCGCGCCCACCTTTTCGGCGACTTCAAACATGTTGACCTCGAGGGCGATTTGCTGGCCGAGGACCTGCAGCTATCCATCCTCTTCACCAACGTCACCTATTCCGCCTCCGACTCGGTACACATCCGTCCCGGCGTTATAGACCTGACTAACATACAGATAACCGACCCCGAAGGGCATCATGCGCTGCTCAACGGCTCGCTCAATCATCGCTACTTCCTCGAATCAAACTTCAGATTCCGCATTTCGGACATGCAAAACATGCTGGTGCTCAACACCCGGCCGCAATCCGACGAAGACATCTGGTATGGCCGCGTCCACGCCGACGGCATGGCCGAGATTTCGGGAGTTCCGGGCCTGGTGTCGATCAGCGCCAACGCCCGCACCACGGCCGACAGCGAGTTCACCTTCGTGCTCTCCGATGCCGCCAACGCCACAGAATACACCTTTCTGACCTTCCGCGACGCAACCCCTCGAGCCCCGATTGACTCAACGGCTCGCCCCGGCTCGCCCGAGCTCGACGAAATGATGCGCGCCCGGGTGGCCAAGGCCGCCCAGCTTGCCGATGCAACCAACTTTACGTTCGACATGCACGTCGACGTTACCCCGCAGGCGCGCCTCAACCTGATAATGGACCCCAATGCCGGCGACAAAATCACCGCCACCGGCGCCGGCAACATTGACCTGCTCTATGGCTCGCAAACCGACGAATTCCGCCTGTTTGGCGAATATCTCATCGAAAAGGGCGACTATAACTTCTCGCTTCAGGACATTATTCTCAAAAAATTCCAGATCAGCTCAGGCTCAAAAATCGCATTCGACGGCGACCCCATGAACGCCACCCTCGGCATTTCGGCCATCTACCAGGTCAACGCCAACCTCTCCGACCTCGACGAATCATTCCTCAACGACAAGGAAGTGCAGCGCACCAACGTGCCCGTCTATGCCCAGCTCAACGTCAACGGCCGACTCAGCGAGCCGGTGATTTCGTTTGACCTCGACTTCCCGACACTGACAACCGACGTTAAGCGCAAAGTAAAATCCATTGTTTCGACCGAAGAAATGATGAACCGCCAGATAATCTACCTGCTGGCGCTCAACCGCTTCTACACCCCCGACTACATGACCGCCACCAAAGGCAACGACCTGATGTCGGTTGCCTCAGGCACCATTTCCTCGCAGCTGAGCAACATTCTCGGCCAGCTGAGCGACAAAATCTCCGTGGCCCCGAGCGTGCGCACCGACAACGGCGACTTTTCCGACGTTGAAGTCGACGTTGCCCTCTCCTCCAATCTTCTCAACAACCGCCTCCTGCTCAACGGCAACTTCGGCTACCGCGACAAAGCCCTGAACTCCAACCAGTTCATTGGCGACTTCGACGTTGAATACCTGCTCACCCGCCAGGGCAACTGGCGCGTCAAGGCCTACAACCACTTCAACGACCGCAACCTCTACGTCAAAACCGCACTCACAACCCAGGGCATAGGTCTGGTGTTCAAACACGACTTCGACAACCTTTTCCAACGGATTTGGAAATCTCGAAAAAAATCCATAACTTTGCAGTCGCAATAACGCCCGGATGGCGGAATCGGTAGACGCGACGGTCTCAAACACCGTTGGGGCAACCCATCCCGGTTCGAGCCCGGGTCCGGGTACAGCGCAGGGAGCAGATTAGTCTGCTCCCTGAATTTTTTATGACAAGAGGGATTTTTGGGCGAGGAGGTCGAGAAAGCGGGTGGCGTCGGCCCGGGCCTGAGCGGGGTCTATGCCGTAGGTTTCGACCAGAAGGGTGGCTGCGGTGTCGGTATCGAATTCTTTGCTCTCGAGGGCTTTCCAGAGCATTGCGCCCGATTCGTTGAGTGTTATGATTTTGCCATAGGTGTCGGCATTGGCTCCTTCGGCCAATATGATGTTCTGGCCCATTACGGTACGCAGCGTAAAGCCTTTTTTGATTTTCATTATTATCAGTCGTTTAGGGATTTAACATTATCTTCGAGCCCGCGCCGACAGGTCATGGCGGCGTCTGCATCGGGGCGGCAGTGCATTTCGCAGCAGCAAACGGTCGAGGCGAGGCGCTCGAGAGTGCGGTGGCGCACCTCCTTGAGCCGGTCGTTCAAAAAGGGCATATAGAACGCCGAGGCGGTCAGCGAGGCGTAGGCCCGGAGCGGAGCTAAGGGGCGCAGCTCGTTTTCGCCGGCGCGCACAATGCGCACAAATGCTCCCACAGGGGCCGACAGGTTGCGATAGCAGCTTGACTTGCCGCTCCAGGGCGAGCCATAGGCGCGAGCGTGGCCTTTGGCATCGAATCTCACCAGCGGGTTATCGTCGTTAAGCGGCTCGGCGCCGGCGATATTGGAGGTCCAAAGGCGGGCGTGGGTGCTTTTTCCGGTGCCGCTTTTGCCTTGAAAAAGATAGGCCCGTCCATTGAAAAGAATGGCCGACGAGTGGAACACCAACGTGCCATTGCCGCAGGTTGCGAGCATAAAGGCAATCATCAGCGCGTGGGCCAGGAAATAGGTGTTGTTGTCATCGCCGCCGGGAGCGAGCAGAATCTCGGCGCGGTTCAGCTGCGGGTTCATGGTGAGCCACAGGCGCGGCGCCGTTTCGTCGGTATGGCAGAACTCCAGAAGCAGACTGCCGTCGGGCCGGCGCAAAACGCGCCCTGCAATAAAACCGGCCTGCGGAGGCGCCGGCTCATAAATCCATTCGCCCTGAGCGGCCTCGAGCCTGCCCTCGCGGATGTCGACCTCCAGCACCGGCCGGCCGGCCTCGGCGGCGGCAAACGGCCGGAAACGCGGCTCAACCGACTCCCATGCCTTCATGTTGTCGGGCGCGGAAATGGTCAGGCAATTGTCAGCCAATAGATACTGCTTTTTCATTCCTCACTTTTGAAATATTAACCTCAGGCGCCAGCGCACACGGTAGTAGAAACGGCGCACCGGCCAAATGGCAGCCCAAAAGCGCGAGTAGCGCCGAAAGGCAGCGTCGTTGACCGTGAATTTACGCGCCGGAATGACATACCAGGGTCGGAAGCCGCCGATACGATGAACTTCCACCACCCGACCGATAACCTCGGCTGGGCTGACTTGCTCGCAGCCCGGACAATTGTCGCCGCGGGTAAAGTAGACCGTGCGGTCGCCCTGACGGCGGATTTCAATCAGGCGGTGAACAATGTTGGCCTCACGCCCGTTCAGCAACCCGCGAAACATGAGTAAATCGCCGGGCTCCGGCTCGCCATTGAGCGGAGCAACAACAACGCAATGACGGCCGCCCCAGATCAGTGGGCGCATGCTGCTGCCCGATGTCCGCGACAGCCCGAAGCCGCTGCGGGCAATCAGCTGCCGGTTCGAGTCAACGTAGTCCATGCGCTTCGGTTCACCACATATAAAAAACGCTGGCTAAAATTAGTCAGCGTAAACTTTTTTTCAAGCAAGAATTAGCCCCACTCGTCTTCGTTACCGTCATGGTCGCCGTCATCCTTGCCGCCTTCGGTTGTAGGATCTTTAGTGGTGCTACCGGTGCCAAGGAACGAACCTTCAAGTACAATGTCCAATTCTTCAAGATCGGGTTTTTCGTATTTCATAATATTTTAGCGCTATAATGTTTTAATTTGGGTGCAAAATTACAACATTTTTTCTTTATAACAAAATTATTCTCCAAAAAGTTGCAATAACAAAGGGGCAGCCTTTTCGGGCCGCCCCTTATGTCGGGAATCAGATGAATCAGCGGATAAGGGTTTTGTGGCCGTTGATGATGTTGATGCCGCGCTGAGGAGCCGAAAGGCGGCGGCCCTGGAGGTCATAGATAGTGGCCTGCGCAGGAGCGGGGATATTTTCAACGGTTTCGATAGCCGAGGGGTCCTGGGCCAGCGGAATGAAGGTGTAGAGGCCTGCATTCTGGTCGGCGGGATTGCTCCAGAGGTGAATCGAATAGCCCTGACCGGAACCGGAGGTGTTCATATACCAGCCGTTGGCAGCATCTTTCGAGGTGATGGCCGAGTAGAAATTGCCGTTTTCGTCAGTGCCCTGATGATTGGCAACGAGGCTGAAGCCATAGTGAACGTTGGAGTTATCGTAGTCCCAGCGGGCGGTGTTGCTGTTGTTGGCAACCGAGGGAGTGCAGTTCACCGAACCGGCGTTTTTGGCTTTGCAAACCATTGCGTAGTAGCCGCTTCCTTCGGGGTCGGGCTCGAACTTGAAGAGCTGATAGTCAAAGTTGGCGGCAGAAGCATCGGCCGGAGCGTTGCTCCAAAGGCGGTCGGCCTGGCAGTTGTTGCCTTTCGAGGCATCCTGCATCAGTTCGATAACGGAGCCGTAGCGGTCCTGAGTCTGCGGGCCGTCGAAGCGGGTGTGGAGGCGATAGTAAACGCCCTTGACGGGAACCTGTTCGCCGGGAGTCGGGGGAGTGGGCACATCGTTAGGGTCAACGTCGGCCACGGCTACGAAGTCAATAACGCCGCCATTGCCGTCGAGGGGATTGCCATAAACGTTGATTGCATATTTCTGACCGCCCTTCGAGAAGTTGCAATACTTATTGTTTGCGCCATAGGTGCGGATAGCGTAGCGGATGCCGCCGTCTTCGGTCTCGAAATAGTGGTCCTTGCTCAGTTCAAAGCCATATTGAACGGTGTTGGTGTATTCCCAGCGGTCGGTCAGCGCGGTGCCCGACGGTTCGGGCTTGATTGAGCCGGAGGGGTCGGCCTTACAGATGATTGCAAAGTGCTCCTTATTGTCGGGATCTTCAACAAAGCGGAAAAGCTGTGCATCGTTGCCGTCGGCCGAGGTGTTGCTCCAGATTTTGCCAACAACTGCGCTGAGCGAGGTTACCAGAGGCGACCCTTCGGTTACGAGCTCAAAAACGCGGCCGCCGCGATCGTCGGAGCAAATGGAGGTCAGACGATACCATTTCATCGGATCGGGTTTCTTAAACGACGAGGGGCGGACAAGCTGGTGGGCACCATAGCTATAGCCGGCAGCCTGAAGCAGAGCGGCGTCGTTGCAGATGCGCTCCATAACTTCGTCGTTATCGCGGCCGGCGGCGGGAGCCCAGCCCTGTTCGGCGATACCGAGCAGACGGGGCAGCGCAAGATATTCAACGTCTTCGGGGCGTTCAACCTGTTCGGTCCAGAAAGTACCCTGAACGCCGATGCAGTTGCTCAGAACCGGGGGCATTACGGTGAGAGTGGTCGAGAGGCGGCCGTCGCCAACGGCACCGACCTTGTCGAAGCCGGCATAGGAGCGGTTGATGTAGTAGCCGCCGTTGAAGGGAGTGTAGATAAACTTCAGGCCATTGTCCTGAGCCTTCTGTTCGCCACCGGTCCAGCAGAAAATCGTCGGGTCGATTTCCTTTACAAGATTCATGTCAGTGCCTCCGGAGGTTATCAGTTCGTTCCAGCCCATGATTTTTTTGCCGTGCTGCTTGGCGTAGTCGGCAATCTGCTTGGTGAACCACGATTGCAGAACGCGGTCGTTGGAATCCTTCGTGTAGCCGATAGTTTCCTTGAAGTTCTGAATATCTTCGTTTATGCTCCATGCGTAGGTCGGGCATTCGTCGCCGCCAACGTGGATATACTCATAGGGGAACACTTCGGCCAGCACGTCGATAACGTCCTTGCAGAAAGTAATCACCTCGGGCTTGGTAACGTCGAGAACGTCTTTCGACACACCGCCGTCGTTCCAGATATTATGGGTGAAGTGGCTGTCCGGAGTGCCGGGAATCGGCTGGGTGTTCATGTCAAATTCTGCCGCCAGAGCGATTTTGCTTTCGGGGTCGGTCGAGAAGTTAGGATAGCAGTTGATGGCAGCGACCATATGGCCGGGCATGTCGATTTCGGGAATAACCTCGATGTGGCGCTCCTTGGCGTAGGCAACCACTTCCTTCAGTTCGTCGATTGTGTAGGAATAGGGGCCGTAGGTGTCGCCGCAATCATAAGTTGCGTTGGCGGCATCCACGCGATATTTCTGCTGAGGGTCAGACTGGAAATTAACGTGGAGAATGTTATGGTTGGTAGCGCCCTTGGTGGTCAGCAAAGGATACTTTGCCACGGGCAGACGCCAGCCCTGGTCGTCGGTCAGGTGCCAGTGAAAGCGGTTGAGCTTATAAACGGCCATGATGTCGAGCATTCTCTTAACCTCGGCAACATCGAAGAAGTGACGGCTAACGTCGAGCATAAAGCCGCGATACTCAAAGCGGGGCTCGTCGTTGATTGAAACGACAGGCAGCGAATAAACAGTTCCGGCCTCACCCTTGACTTCAACGGCAACGTTAGGAGGCAAAAGTTTCTTAACCGTCTGGAACGCATAGTAAAGACCGGCGGGAGTCGAGGCTTCGACCGAAGCACCGTTGGCGGTAACGTTAAGGTTATAGGCTTCGTTGCCCAGAGCAGCGTTGGTTGCCACAGTGATCAGACCCTGACCGGCCGAGGCGGTAACGTCGAGATCGGTCGAGGCTTTCAACGAATTGGCGAACTTGGTGATTTCGGCCACCATATCGGCCGAAAGATCAGCCGGGTAGCCGACATTGAACGATGCGGGCAGAACCAGCGAACCGGTCCCAACAGTCATTTGCTTGGGCTGCGGTGTCATTGCTTCCACACCGGCATGGCTCTCAATGCCGCAGGCGGCAATGGCAGCTAAAGCGATGCAAAGAAATTTGTGCTTCATGAAATAAGTGTTAGTTTTTAATGATTGTTTATGTGGCAAAGGTACGAAAAATTTACGAAACCCGAAAAATTCTCCCCGCTAAAATCACAATTACTAATTACTAATTGCTAATTACTAATTAAAGTTGTAACTTTGCATCGATGAAAATAACCGAAATTCTGCTCTCTTTGGCAATAGGCGCCGGTGTTTGCGCCTGTTCCGCCTCGCAAGCTGCGTCTGACCGGCTTGTTATTCTGCATAGCAACGACACTCACAGCCACATTGACCCGGCGGCCGACAACGACCTGGGCGGCGTTGCGCGCCGCAAGGTGCTCATCGACTCAGTGCGCCGGGCCGAACCGAATGTTCTGGTGGTCGACGCGGGCGATATTGTTCAGGGCACGCTCTATTTCCACCTCTATCGCGGCGAAATCGAGCAGCAGATGCTCAACCGTCTGGGCTATGACTATCAGATTCTCGGCAACCACGAATTCGACAACGGCACCGACGGACTGAAAGCCATGCTGGCCAATGCAACCCCCACCCTGCTGAGCTCCAACTATTCGTTTTCCGACCCGGAGCTGGCCGCAAAGTTCAAGCCCTACGATGTGCGCGAAACCGGCGGCAAGCGCATCGGTCTTTTTGCACTGAATCTCAACCCGAAAGGCATGATTGCCGAAGGCAACTACGACGGCGTTGAGTTCTTGCCCTGGAAAGAAGCCGCCGAGGAAGTTATCCGCACCCTGCGCAACGATGAAAAGTGCGACTACGTCATAGCCCTGACCCACGTCGGGGTCAATGGCTCGACTGAAAATGAGGAACTGTTTGGCGACGTGCAGGTCGCGCAGCAGACCTCGGGCATCGACCTGATTATCGGCGGCCACAGCCACACCCGCATCGCTCCGGTCCTGAAGGAGGTCAATGCCGTCGGCGACACGGTTTTTATCGTGCAGACCGGCAAGTATGGCTACGAACTGGGCGAAACGACCCTGAATCTTGAAACCGGCGAAATCACCAACCGGCTCATTGCGGTTGACTCGCGCCTCGATGCGCAACGCGACCCCGAGTTGCTGGCTGCTATCGAGCCCTATCGCGCCGGCATAGACTCACTCTATAACAAGGAGGTGGCAACGCTCCAAGCCTCGCAGCCACTGACCGGCAAAACGCGCCAGTTGCAAGACTTTACCGGTCGCTTCATCGCCAACCGCGGAGAGCGACTGGCCGGCAAGCCGATCGACGTTGCCATAGGCAACAAAGGGAGCCTGCGCACCACCTGGAACCCCGGCGCCATCAGCGAAGGCGCGGTGCTCGACATGATGCCGTTCCGCAACCGCCTGGTGGTTCTCGACCTCAAGGGAGCCGACCTGCTGGAGGCCTTCAAGATTATGGATGCGCGCGGCGGCGATATTGCCTGCGGCCTGACCGACTCGGCCAAAATCGACCCCGAGCGTCACTACCGCGTGGCCACGATTGACTATCTGGCCAACGGCGGCGACTATATGACTCCGCTGACGCGCGGCACCCGCCTGGCCGAGAGCCGCAAATGGGTGTTCGAAGAGTTGCTCGATTATTTAGCTGAAAACCCTGTTATTACAATTAAATAACTACTTCATAATTCACACAATTATGTCTACAAACACAGTTGACGACAAGCGCAAGGTAACAACAGTGCGCATGAAACAGATGAAAGAACGCGGCGAAAAAATCGCCATGCTCACCGCATATGACTACACCATGGCTCAGCTGGTTGATGCCGCCGGAGTCGACGCCATTCTCGTCGGCGACTCGGCCGCCAACGTAATGGCCGGCTATTCGACCACGTTGCCCATAACGGTCGACGAAATGATTATGTATGCCTCGTCGGTTGTTCGCGGCGCAAAACGCGCGCTGATCGTGTGCGACATGCCTTTCGGCTCCTATCAGGGCAACAGCGACGTTGCGCTGGCCAATGCAATCCGCATCGTTAAGGAAAGCGGCGCCGAAGCCGTTAAGCTCGAAGGCGGCGAAGAAATCCGCCAAAGCATCGAAAAAATCATCAGTGCCGGCATTCCGGTTATGGGCCATTTGGGCCTGACTCCGCAGAGCGTCAACCAGTTCGGTGGCTACGGCCTGCGCGCCAAAGGCGAAGCCGAAGCCCAAAAGCTCATGGCCGACGCCAAACTGCTCGAACAGCTCGGCTGCTTTGCGCTGGTGCTCGAAAAAATCCCCGCCGCGCTGGCCAAACAGGTGAGCGAAAGCCTTTCGATTCCCACCATTGGCATCGGCGCCGGCTCGGCAACCGACGGCCAGGTGCTCGTTCTGCAGGACATGCTCGGCATGAACGGCGGCTTCTCGCCCAAATTCCTTCGCAAATATGCCGACCTGGGCAACGTAATCACCGAATCCATCGGCCACTACGTTTCCGACGTCAAGGCCGTTGACTTCCCCAACGCCGACGAGCAGTACTAAAGTTTGCGAAGTTCGCCAAAATTTCGTAACTTAGCGCCACAAATATTCATTCAAACTATCAGAAATGGCAAAAGTCATAATTATCGGCGCCGGTGGCGTGGCAACAGTTGCCGCCCATAAATGCGCTCAACACCCCGAAGTTTTCGGTCCGGAAATCGTTATTGCTTCGCGCACGAAAAGCAAGTGTGACGCAATAGCCGAAGCAATCCGCAAGTCGGTGCCCAACGCTCCGGCAATAACCACGGCGCGAGTCGATGCCGATTCGGTTGAAGAACTCGTTGAATTGCTCAAGGCCCACAAGCCCGAGCTGGTTATCAACCTTGCCCTGCCCTATCAGGACCTGACCATTATGGAGGCCTGTCTGCAGTGCGGAGTAAACTACCTCGACACCGCCAACTACGAGCCCAAAGACGTTGCCCACTTCGAATACTCCTGG
>CAZDVP010000049.1:0-12842 GCA_964508865.1 uncultured Bacteroides sp.
TTAGTTTGCGGGATTGCGAAAAATTTGCTAAATTTGCAGGCATAAATACTCTAATGACCATTTCAAGCACTAACGTATGAACCTGCTACAACACATGACTGAACGCGCTCGCTCGCTGCAGCGTAGCGTGGTTTTGGCCGAGGGTACGGAACCCCGCACCCTGCGTGCCGCTAACCGAGTTCTGGGCGAGGGCCTCGCTCAGGTTATTCTTATCGGCAATCCCGCCGAAATCAACGCTTTGGCTGCTGCCGAGGGCCTGGAGGCTATCGCTGCCGCAAAAATCGTTGACCCCACCGACCAGGCCGTTATCGACCGCTATGCTCCGATTTTGCTGGAGCTGCGCAAATCGAAGGGCATGACCGAGGAGCAGTCGCGCAAAACTGCTGCCGATCCGCTCTATCTGGGCTGTTTGATGGTTAAGGCAGGCGATGCGTACTGCATGGTTGCCGGCGCTGAAAATACCACCGGCGACGTTCTTCGTGCTGCTTTCCAGGTGATTAAGACCCGCCCGGGCATCGATGTTGTTTCGGGTGCTTTCATAATGATTATGCCCGAGGGTGTTGACTACGGCACCGACGGCATTATGATTTTTGCCGACTGCGCCGTGGTTCCCGATCCCGATGCGCGCCAGCTGGCCCAGATTGCCGTTTCGTCGGCCGAAACCGCACGCAACATTGCCGGCATTGAGCCGCGGGTTGCCATGCTGTCGTATTCCACCAAGGGCTCGGGCAAGGGCGAACGCGTCGACAAGGTTGTTGAGGCCACCCGTATTGCCCACGAAATGGACCCCTGTCTCGACCTCGACGGCGAGCTGCAGGCCGACGCCGCTCTGGTGCCCGTTGTTGCCGCCAAAAAGGCTCCCGACTCGGAAGTTGCCGGCAAGGCAAACGTTATTGTGTTCCCGTCGCTCGAAGTGGGCAACATTGCCTACAAGCTGGTTCAGCGCATAGCCGGCGCGCAGGCTGTTGGCCCCGTTCTGCAGGGCCTGGCGGCTCCGGTCAACGACCTGAGCCGCGGCGCTTCGTGGGAAGATATCTACAAGACCATCATCATGACTTGCAATCAGTAATTTAGACCCCTATTCATCAGACACAATGCGTATTCTCGTTCTAAACTGCGGCTCCAGCTCAGTTAAATATAAACTTATCGACACGACCACCGAAGAGGTTCTGGCCGAAGGCGGCGTTGAAAAAATCGGTTTGCCCGACGGCTTTTTGAAGTTTAAGTTCCATGGCGCCAAGGAAGTTAAGGAACTCGGCCTGGTTGACCACAACGGCGCCATCAATGCCGTTTTGAACATTCTGACCGACAAGAAGTTCGGCTGCATCCCCTCGCTGAAAGACATCGACGCCGTTGGCCACCGTCTGGTTCATGGCGGCACCAAGTTCTCCGGCTCGGTTCTGATCACCGACGAAGTGAAGGAAATGGTTCGCGAGTGCTACCCGCTGGCTCCGCTCCACAATCCGGCCAACATGACCGGCGTTGAGGCCATCGACACGCTGATGCCCGGCGTTCCGCAGGTTGGCGTGTTCGACACCGCGTTCCACCAGACCATGCCCCCGAAGGCCTATATGTATGCTCTGCCCTATAAGTACTATGAAGAAGACGGCGTTCGCCGCTATGGCTTCCACGGCACCAGCCACCGCTATGTTAGCCAGCGCGTTTGCGAAATCCTGGGCGTAGACCCCGCCAAGCAGCGCATAATCACCTGCCACATCGGTAACGGCGGCTCCATAGCTGCGGTTTGCGGCGGCAAGAGCATCGACACCTCCATGGGCCTGACCCCGACCGAGGGCCTGATGATGGGCACCCGCTGCGGCGACGTTGACCCGGGCGCGCTGACCTACCTGATGGAGCGCCGCGGCATGACCGAAGCCGACATCCAGAAAATGATCAACAAGGAGAGCGGTGTGGCCGCCATTAGCGGCATCAGCAACGACATGCGCGAAATCGAAGCCGCAGTCAAGGCCGGCAACGAGCGCGCAACCCTGGCGCTGGACATGTATGAGCACCGCATCATCAAATATGTTGGTGCCTATGCGGCCGAAATGGGCGGCGTTGACATCATCGTGTTCACCGGCGGCGTTGGCGAAAACCAGGTTGGCGTCCGCGAAAACGTTTGCGCTCCGCTCAAGTTCATGGGCGTTGAGCTCGACACGGCGCTGAACGCCACGGTCCACGGCACTGAAACCGTTATTTCCACCCCGACGTCGAAGGTAAAGGTCGTTGTTGTTCCCACCGACGAGGAACTGACCATTGCCCGCGATACTCGCGACATTGTTGAAAAGCTATGATTAAGGTAGCGATTGTTGGCTACGGCAACATTGGCCGCTATGTTCTCGACTCGGTGCTCGAAGCGCCCGACATGGAGCTGGCGGGCATTGTTCGCCGCTCCGACGCCAATATACCCGCCGAGCTGCGCGACTTCAACGTGGTGACCGACATTGCCCGCCTGGGCAAGGTCGACGTGGCCATTCTGGCCACTCCCACGCGCCACGTTGAGGAAAACGCCGCCAAATATCTGGCCGCCGGCATCAACACCGTTGACTCCTTCGACATCCACGGCTCCATTCCGGCCCTGCGCCGCCACCTGGGCGAAGTTGCCCGCGAGCATGGCACCGTTGCCGTTATTTCCGCCGGCTGGGACCCGGGTTCCGACTCGGTTGTTCGCGCGCTGATGGAGGCCGCCGCCCCCAAGGGTGTGACCTACACCAACTTCGGCCCCGGCATGAGCATGGGCCACAGCGTTTGCGTGCGTTCCAAAGAGGGCGTCAAGGACGCTATTTCCATGACCATTCCTCTGGGCACCGGAATTCACCGCCGCATGGTCTACGTTGAGCTGCTTCCGGGCGCCAAGCTCGAGGAAGTTGCCGCCGCAGTCAAGGCCGACCCCTATTTTGCCAGCGATGAAACCCACGTTGTGCAGGTTGAGTCGGTCGACGCCGTGCGCGACATGGGCCACGGAGTCAACATGACCCGCAAAGGCACCTCGGGGCGCACCCCGTCGCAGCGCCTGGAGTTCAACATGGCAATCAACAACCCGGCGCTGACCGCCCAGATTCTCGTTGGCGCCGCCCGCGCCGCCATGCGCCAGCAGCCCGGCTGCTACACCATGATTGAAATTCCGGTGGTTGACCTTCTGCCCGGCTCGCGCGAGGATAACGTTGCTCATCTCGTTTAAACTGACCCTATGCAAAAAGAACCTCTTCTGATTCTCATTGCCAACGACGACGGCATCGATGCGCGCGGACTGCGCCACCTGATTCACTGCGTCAACACAATGGACATCGATGCCGAAATCTACGCTGTGGCTCCCGCGGGCCACTGCTCCGGCCAGTCGTCGGCCATAACGGTCAACTCCCCGCTGCGGCTCATTGAGCACCCCGACTTCGAGGGCGCGAAGATGTTTGCCGTGACCGGCACTCCGGTCGACTGCGTCAAGCTCGGCATCCACGCCGCGCTGCCCCGCATTCCCGACCTGATGCTCTCGGGCGTTAACCATGGCTCCAACTCCGGCAACTCCAACATTTATAGCGGCACCATGGGCGCCGCCATGGAGGCCTGCATGATCGGAGTGCCCGCCATCGGTTTTTCGCTGCTCAGCCATGACCCCGAGGCCGACTTTTCGGAAACCACGCCCTTTATCCAAAAAATCATTTCAACGGTTCTGGAGCGCGGACTGCCGCAGGGTGTGTGTCTGAACGTTAACATGCCCAAACAGTGCAAGCCAAAGGGAATCAAAGTAACCGCCTGCGCCGCCGGCCGCTGGACCGAGGAATATCAGGACTACGTTTCGCCCCACGGCCAGAAATTCTATTGGCTCACCGGGCAATACGTTGACTTCGAGCCCGAAAACCCCGCCGGCGATAACTATTGGCTGCGTCGCGACTACGTAACCGTTACCCCGATTCGCCCCGACCAGACCGCTTTCGACGCCATAGCCGCCCTTTCAACGATTCTTGACTAAAAAATGACAACTCCCACTCTCGAACCCATAGCCGCCGCCATTGCCCCCGAACTCCGGGAGCTCAATAATCGCATTCTGACCTCGCTGTCGTCGTCGAACGACATGATGAACGGCATCGTTCGGGAGTATCTGCGCCGCAAAGGCAAGCAGATTCGTCCGATTGTGGTCATTTTGTCGGCGCGCCTTTTTGCCGGCAGCTGCAACCACAAAATTATTTCGGCCGCAGCGTCGGTCGAAACGCTCCATAACGCCTCGCTGATCCACGACGACGTTGTCGACGAATCGCAGTTGCGCCGCAACGAGCCGACAATCAACGGCATATGGGATAACCATATTGCCGTTTTGGTCGGCGACTTTTTCACTTCAACGTCGCTCCACCTGGCGGCCGACACCAACGACCTGCGCATAATCTCCACCATAGCCACCCTGGGACGCCGCCTGGCAATGGGCGAGTTAGACCAGATTTATAACGCGCGCTACCGCAGGCTGTCGGAGGAGGCCTATTTCCAGACAATCGACCACAAAACGGCATCGCTCTTCGTTGCCTGCGCCGACATGGGCGCCTTTGCCGCCGGCGCCTCCGAATCCGACCCGCGCCTGGAGGCTCTGCGGCTCTATGCGCGCAATCTGGGGCTCTGCTTCCAGATAACCGACGATATTTTCGACTACTATCCCAACGAAGCAGAAATCGGCAAACCAACCGGCAACGACCTGCGCGAAGGGAAGGTTACGCTGCCGCTGCTGAGCGTGTTGCTCCGCCCCGACGCCCCCGACCGCGACCGCATGCTGGCGCTCATTGCCAAGGACTCGCTCACCACCGACGAAATCAGCTGCCTGACCGACTATGCCATTGCCAACGGCGGCATCGACTACGCCCGCGCCAAGATGCAGACCCTGGCCAACGAGGCCGTGGCCGCTATCGATTCCGCCTTCGGTCCCTCGGAAACCCGCAACGCTCTCCACTCTCTTCTGACCCACGTTCTCCACCGTTCAAAGTAAGCAGTGCCCAACGCGTTAATGAAACCTATCATATATCAGATGTTGCCGCGACTGTTTGGCAACAGCAACCCCACCTGTCAACCTTGCGGCTCGCTCCAAACCAACGGCGCGGGCCATTTCGGCGATATTACCAACTCCACTCTCCGCGCCATTCATGCGCTCGGTGCGACCCACGTCTGGTTCACCGGCGTTATCGAACATGCCCATTGTCCCGACTATTCAGCCTACGGCATAGCGCCTGATAATCCCCACGTTATCAAGGGTGAAGCCGGCTCGCCATATGCAATCAGCGACTACTACGACGTTGACCCCGACCTGGCCGACGACCCGGCAAACCGCATGGCCGAGTTCGAGGCCCTGATTGCGCGCACCCACGAGCAGGGGCTGAAGGTGGTTATCGACTTCGTGCCCAACCATGTTGCCCGCATCTATCATAGCGACGCAGCGCCCAAGGGCGTGCGCGACTTCGGCATCGACGATAATCCGCTCTGTGCATTCGACCGCGACAATAATTACTATTATCTTCCCGGCCAGCGCTTTAACCCGACCAACGTGCACCTGGGCGATTATATCGAAGACCCGGCCCGAGCTTCGGGCAACGATTGCTTCACTCCGAGCCCCGACCGCAACGACTGGTATGAAACCGTTAAGTTGAACTATGGCGTTGACTACACCGGCGGAACCGGCTGCCACTTCGACCCGATTCCCGACACCTGGCACAAAATGCTCCACATTCTGCGCTACTGGGTGCGCAAAGGGGTCGACGCTTTCCGCTGCGACATGGCCTTTATGGTTCCGGTCGACTTCTGGCGCTGGGCAATTCCGCAGGTGCGCCGCTCGCGCAAAAGCGTGCAGTTCATAGCCGAGATTTACGACACCAACCTCTACCGCACCTTCATCGACGCCGGTTTCGACTATCTCTACGACAAGGTGAACCTCTACGACACCCTGCGCGCCATTGAAACCTACAACGTCGGCGCCGACCGCCTCACCGCCGCCTGGCAAACCGTCGGCAACCTGGGCGGCCATATGCTCAACTTCCTCGAAAACCACGACGAGCAGCGTTTTGCCAGCGATTTCTATGCCGGCGATCCCTGGCGCGTGATTCCCTCGCTGGTGGTTGCGTCGACCTTCTCGACCGGCCCGATGATGATTTATTTCGGCCAGGAGCTGGGCGAGCGCGGCATGGACGCCGAAGGCTTTTCGGGACGCGACGGCCGCACAACGATTTTCGACTACTGGAGCCTCGACAAAATCCGCCGCTGGCTCGCCGGCGGCAAACCCTCGCAGGCCAATCTGACCGACGACGAAATCGCCCTGCGCAACCTCTACATGAGGGTGCTCAACATCGCCCGCTCCGAAAAGGCGATTGCCGAGGGCAGGTTCTTCGACCTGATGTATGTCAACACCGAAAGCGCCGGAGTGAACCCCCACCGCCATTTCGCCTACTTGCGCAACCACGAAAACGAAACGCTGCTCATTGCCGTTAACTTCGACGACAAGGAGGCCGATATGCGCATCAATATTCCCTATCACGCCTTTGACTACCTGGGGCTTAAGGAGCAGGAATGTTCCGCAACCGAGCTGCTGACCGGCCGCAAGGCCCGCAAGGTCGTTTCGTCGGCGCTTCCCTTCACCACCAAGGTGCCGGCCCACGGCGCCGTTATCTGGAAATTCACTCAAAAATGAAACTCTTTTTCTATCGCATTTATCAGCTGCTGATAATGGCTCCGCTGATGCTGGTGGCAACTGCCCTGGCCTCGGTGGTTACCGCGCTGGGCTGCCTGATTTTCGGCGGCCGCTGGTGGGGCTATTATCCGCCAATGGTCTGGGCGCGGATAATGTGTTGGCTCACTCTGGTGCGCGTTGAGGTTCATGGCCGCGAGCATATCAGCAAGGGCACGAGCTATGTTTTCGTTGCCAACCACCAGGGCGCCTATGACATTTTTTCAATCTACGGCTACCTGGGCCACAACTTCCGCTGGATGATGAAAAAGAGCCTCGAAAAAATTCCGATGGTAGGGTGGGCATGCAAGCGCGCCGGCCAGATTTTTGTCGACAACCATTCGCCGCAGGCAATTCGCCGCACCATGCAGGCCGCCGAAGGGCAACTGGCCACCGGCATGAGCCTGGTGGTGTTTCCCGAAGGCGCACGCACATTCACCGGCGAGGTTGGCCGCTTCAAACGCGGCGCCTACACTCTGGCCCAGGAGTTTAACCTGCCGGTAGTGCCGCTGACAATCGACGGTGCCTTTGCCGTTATGCCGCGCACGAGCAAGATTCCGCGCTTCGGACGCATCCGCCTGACCATTCACCCGGCGATACCCGCCTCCGATCCCGACCTGATTGAAAACTCACGCCGGGCAATCCTTTCAGCTCTATAATTCTAACCTCTCTAAAAATATTTTTATCTCCTAAAGAAAATGCGTAAATGGCGTATTGAAGACAGCGCTGAGCTCTACAACATCAATGGCTGGGGCCGCAACTATTTTTCAATCAACGAAAAAGGCCATGTTCAGGTAACTCCCAAAGAGGGACTCGCCGCAGTCGACCTCAAAGAAGTTATGGATGAACTGCAGGTCCGCGACGTTCAGGCTCCGGTGTTGCTCCGTTTTCCCGACATTCTCGACAACCGTGTCGAAAAAATTTCAAGCTGCTTCAAGCAGGCTGCGCAAACCTATGACTACAAAGCGCAGAACTACGTCATTTACCCCATCAAGGTCAATCAGATCCGCGAGGTGGTCGAAGAAATCGTTAGCCACGGCAAAAAGTTCAACATCGGCCTCGAAGCCGGCTCCAAACCCGAGCTCCACGCCGTTCTGGCCACAAATATCGCCGATAACGCGCTGATTATCTGCAACGGCTATAAGGACGAGAACTACATCGAACTGGCCCTGCTGGCTCAGAAAATGGGCCGCAACATCTATCTGGTTGTTGAGAAACTCAATGAGCTGCGCACCATTGCCCGCGTGGCCAAGCGCCTGAACATTGAGCCGAACATTGGCATCCGCATCAAGATTTCGCACTCCGGCTCAGGCAAATGGGAGGAGAGCGGCGGCGACCAGAGCAAGTTCGGCCTCAACTCGTCGGAACTGCTCGAGGCAGTTGCGTTCCTCGAAAAGAACGACCTGGTGGGCTCGCTCAAGCTCATCCACTTCCACATCGGCAGCCAGATAACCAAAATCCGCCGCATCAAAAACGCCCTGCGCGAAGCCATGCAGTTCTATGTTCAGCTGACCCGCATGGGCTTCGACATCAACTTCGTCGACATTGGCGGCGGCCTCGGCGTGGACTATGACGGAACGCGCTCCTCGTCGTCGGAATCGTCGATGAACTACTCGATTCAGGAGTATGCCAACGACGCCGTTTCGGCCCTGGTTGACGCCTGCGTTAAAAACGACCTCAAGCAGCCCAACATCATAACCGAGAGCGGACGCTCGCTTTCGGCCCACCATTCGATTCTTATTTTCGAGGCGCTCGAATCGACCTCGCTGCCCGCCTGGAAACCCTCGGAGGAACTCGATTCCGATGCCCACGAACTCGCCCGCGAGCTCTACGACATCTGGGACAAGCTCGACTCCAACAACCTCTATGAGGCCTGGCACGACGCACTGCAGATTCGCGAAGAGGCCCTCGAACTCTTTTCAATCGGCCTGCTCGACCTGCGCACCCGCGCCCAGGTTGAAAAGCTGTTCTGGAGCGTGGCCCGCGAAGTGGCCGAACTCGGCAACTCAATGAAGCATCCGCCGGAGGAACTGCGCAAAATAACCCGCATTATCCCCGACAAGTATTTCTGCAACTTCTCGCTGTTCCAGTCGCTGCCCGACCATTGGGCCGTTGACCAGATTTTCCCCATCATGCCGATTTCGCGCCTCGACGAAAAGCCGACCCGAACGGCAACGATTCAGGACATGACCTGCGACAGCGACGGCAAAATCGCCCACTTCATCACCTCGGGCGGCATCAGCAACTCCCTGCCGGTCCATGCGCTGAAGCCCTCGGAGCCATATTATATCGGGGTGTTCCTCGTCGGTGCCTATCAGGAGATTTTAGGCGACTTGCACAACCTGTTTGGCGACACCAGCGCGGTGCATATCGACGTTTACCCCGACCGCTATGAAATCGACCGCATCATCGACGGCGAAACTGTTGCCGAGGTGCTCGACTATGTTCAGTTCTCGCCCAAAGCCCTGGTGCGCAACGTTGAGCGCTGGGTAACCGCTGCCATGAAGTCGGGCAAGATTTCGCCCGAGGAGGGCCGCGAATTCCTGGGCAACTACCGCTCAGGCCTTTATGGCTACACCTATCTCGAAAAAGACTGATTCCACGAAACACAGATGGCCCGGTTTTTCATGCACCTGAGCTATAACGGCGCGCCCTTCCACGGCTGGCAGAACCAGCCGGGAGAGGTAACCGTGCAGTCGGTGCTTGAACAGGCTTTGTCAACCCTGCTGCGCACCCCGACGCCGATTGTCGGGGCCGGGCGCACCGACGCCGGGGTCAATGCCTCGATGATGATTGCGCATTTCGACGCCGAGCGGGCTCCCGAGGTGCGCGCGGTCAATTCGCTGGTTGGCCGCGACATAGCCGTTTACTCCATTACGCAGGTTCATGACCGGGCGCACGCGCGCTTCGATGCCGTTGAGCGCACCTACCACTATCGGGCAATCGAACGAAAGTCGCCGTTTCTCAATCAGTTGACCTGGTTCACCCGCCCGCTGGACTATGAGGCGATGAACCGCGCGGCGGAGCTGTTGCTCCAAACCGACGATTTCACCTCTTTTGCCAAGCTGCATTCCGACGCCAAGACCAACATTTGCCACGTTACTCGCGCCCGCTGGGAACCCGATGCGGCCACCGGCGGGATGACCTTCGTTATCAGCGCCAACCGGTTTTTGCGCAACATGGTGCGCGCCGTTGTCGGCACCTTGGTTGAAGTTGGCCGCGGCAAAATGACGGTCGAGGAGTTCGCCGCAGTCATCTCCGCCAGGAACCGCTGCGCCGCCGGCACCTCGATGCCGCCCCATGCCCTTTATCTGGCTGACATCCGCTATCCCTACTATCAGGCGCAATAATTCGAACCGCAAAGCGTTATTAAATTGTGAAAAATTGGATTTTAATACTATTTCTGACACTTTGCACTTGGGGAACTATTGCGGCTACCGACGTTGATTCCGACGCCGACGACCGTCATCTGGAGCTTCAGGAGCTCGTTGTTCGTCCGAAAAAGGAAAAATATTCGAAAAAGAATAACCCTGCCGTCGAGTTTGTGCGCAAGGTTATGGAGCGCCGCAATCTGACTGATCCGCGGCTCAATAACGACTATTATAACCATGGTGTTTATGAGCGCATTAACTTGGGCATCGTGAACTTTCCGATTGATTCGGGCGGCGCTCTCGGCTTTTTGGCGGAGTATGTCGACACTACCGAGCTGACCGGCCGCCCGGTTCTGAACCTGTCGGTTAAGGAGAAACTCAGCGACGTTCACTATCGCCGCGACCCGCAGTCGCGCCGCGAGGTGATTCGCCTGCGCAATCGCCATGGCCTCGACGACCTTTTGGGCGATGCGGCGTCGGTGCAGACCATTTTCGAGGAGGTGATGCAGCCGGTCGACCTCTACGATACCGACGATATTTACCTGCTGCGCCAGAAGTTTGTCAGCCCGCTGGGCCGCGTAGCAACCGATTTCTATAAGTTTTATCTGACCGACACCATTGCCGATGCCGAGCGGGGCGATTCGCTCATTGTGCTCTCCTTCGTGCCCCACAACCCTGTAACTCCCGGTTTCAACGGTCGCCTCTACGTTGTCAAGGGCGATTCAACAATGTTTATCCGCCGCGCCGAAATGCGCCTGCCAAAGGATGCCAACATTAACTTTATCAGCGACATGCTGCTGCTTCAGGAATATGACCGCGGCCCCGACGGCTCGCGCCTGAAGCTGCGCGACGAGGTGCTCATCGAGGCGTCATATATGGGCATCGACGCCTACGCCACGCGCCTGAGCGTTTATAATAACCATAACTACCGCCAGCCGGCCGACACTGCCGTTTTCGATTCCGACGTTGAGGTTATTGAGCGCAACGACCTTAGCGAGTCGATTGTTTCCTACCGCCCCATCGACACCCCCTCGGGCGCCGGAAAGATGCAGCAGATGATGTCGCGCCTGCGCCAGAACAAGGTCTACTACTGGGGCGAAAAGGTGCTCGGAACTCTGACCGCCGACTGGATTCGCCCCGGAGGAGCCAAGGCCCCGGTGGCCATAGGCCCGATTTTTTCAACAATCAGCCATAACGACCTCGAGGGCTGGAGGCTGCGCCTCGGAGCCATGACAACGGCCAACCTTTCGCGTCGCTTCTTTGCGTCGGCCTATGGTGCCTATGGCTTCCGCGACCATAGGGCAAAATATGGCGCCTCGCTTGAGTATAGCTTTGTTGACAAGAAGTTCCATCCCGGCGAGTTCCCGATTCGCTCCCTTAAGGTGAGCCATAGCTACGACACCGATCGCCTCGGCCAGGCCTATGCTCAGACCGGAACCCTGTTCAACTCAATTACCCGCGGGCGAAATGACCTGATGACCTACCGCCGCCTGACTTCGGTTGCCTTCAACTATGAAACCGACCACAACATGAACTTTTCAATCGGCCTGACCCACACCCGCCAGGAGGCCACCGAGTTCGTGCAGTTTATCGACGGTAACGGCCGCCGCTTCGGCCATTTCCAGCAAACCGCCGCGGTGTTTGAATTCCGCTGGGCTCCGGGCGAAAAATATTATCAGAGCATCAACGGCCGCAAGCGCCTGACCACCACGGCGCCTGTTCTGCGTCTGACCCACACCTGGGCGCCCGCCGGAGCGTTCGGCACGCGCTGGGGAGTCAACAAAACCGAAATGATGTTCGACAAGCGCTGGTTCTTCTCCTCGTGGGGCCACATGGATTTGCGTCTGGGTGCCGGCCACGTGTGGGAGCAGACGGTTTTCCCGTCGCTGCTTGTGCCCAACGTTGATTTGAGCTATATTTTCAAGAAAAACAGTTTCTCGCTGATGAATGCAATGGAGTTCGTTAACGACAGCTACGTTGAACTTCACCTAAACTACGACGCCAACGGCGCGCTGCTCAACTATATTCCGCTGGTTAATAAGCTCAAACTGCGCGAGCTGGTGGGCTTCCATGCCATTTGGGGCACCTTGAGCCGCCGCAACAATCCGGCCTGCAATGCCGACCTGCTCCAATTCCCCGAGCTGGCCGGAACCAAGCCCATGGGCTCGATGCCCTATATGGAACTAAACGTAGGTCTGGGGAATATCCTCCGGTTTGTCAGCGTTGAATATGTTCGGCGTCTGACCCACACCGGACCCGGATTGCCCCGCAATGGCGTTCGCGTGGGCTTTAACTTCAGCTTCTAAACCTCAGTCAGACTATGGCAATAGAAATTGAACGCAAATTCCTTGTGGCCGACGTAGAGGCCGCGCTTGCCGGTGCTGTTTCGTCGTCGGAAATCGCTCAGGGCTATCTGAATCCCGATCCGGAGGCAACCGTGCGCGTCAGAGTGCGCGGAAACCGCGGCTTCCTGACCGTGAAGTCAAAAAACCGCGGCATTGAGCGCAACGAATGGGAGTTTGAAATTCCGGCCGACGATGCGCGCCGGATGCTTGCGCTGTCGCGCACGCCCGTAATCCACAAGGTGCGCCACCTGGTGCCATTTGGCGGCCTGACCTGGGAGGTCGATGTGTTTTCCAACCCCGCAGGCCTCGTTTTGGCCGAAGTCGAACTCCCCTCGGCCGACGCGGCCATTGACCTTCCCCCCTGGCTCGGCCCCGAAGTCTCCTCCGACCCCGCCTACTTCAACTCCAACCTCGCCCGCCAAGAAATCTAACCCT